>CAUHML010000185.1 GCA_959606905.1 uncultured Bacteroides sp.
AGACGCGTACTCTAACCGGGCTGAGCTACACCCCGAATTGCGGATGCAAAGGTAGTGCTTTATTTTTAATCTGCAAATAAATCGGTGGAAAAATATATATGAATATCTTTTGTTAGTATTGTATCTTGCTTGTTATCAGTGTTATATATTTTTGTTGCAAAATACTGTTTAGATAAAATTCTAAATAGTATTAAGGTAACTTCGGAGGCTGTTTTGTACCCTATATGATGCAAAACACATGCAAAAAATCCTGTCTTATAGTAGTAGAAAGCATTAAATCATTCCAAAACCTTAATCAAACCTTAATCGAATATTAAATGTGAGAATTGGCAATTAAAAAAGGGAAAATAATAAATAGAAGTTAAAGTTGGAACGAGGTTCCCGAACTAATTGAGCATTTCTCCTTGGTAACCAAAGTTAATGATTTAATTTTAATCGTCGAAATTAATATCTTTGCATTGAGCGAGAGTGAAGTTCTATACTTTACTTTGGGACATCCTATTATGCTGTTCTTATAAAGTATAAAATAATTTCGTCGGCCATATAACTAAAAAAAAGAACAAAATCATGGCAAAGACAAAAATTGTGCTTTTCAAAAGCAACATTAGAAGGGACGGCAGCTGCCCCGTTTGTTTAAGGGTAGCAAAAGAGGACAAAACAAAGTACATCGACTTACAACTGTCGGCAACGAAAGGACAATGGGATGAACAAGCATCCCGATTTAAAAAAGACAAGCGTGTCAATCCTAACTACGAAAATTACAATGCGTTGCTGAACCGTTATGAAGTCCGAAAAGATGAAATCCTGCGAAAGTTCATGGAGGAACGGGTACACTGGACGCTTAATCAGTTCGAAGAGGAGTTTCTTGGTATGTCAAAGCAGGGTAAGGTTTATGACTACTTTATGCGACAGGTGGAAAACCTAAAAGCCACAAGGTATATCGGTAATGCAAAAGTCTATGAGCATACTCTGCATATTCTGGCAAAATATGACGACAAGATTAAGGAGCGACTATTTTCGGAGTTGGACGTGAAGTACATCAATCGGTTTAACATTGAAATGGAAAAAGACGGCTGTTGTGGAAACATCCGTAAATACTACCTCAAAACATTGAGAGCGGTTGTAAACAAGGCGATAAAAGAGCGTGAAGCCTCATCAAATACCTATCCTTTCGGTAAGGGTGGCTTTGAAATCGGTAAGCTGGCAGAGGAAACAGCCAAACGCTACCTTTCGCCACAAGATTTGGAGCTGATAAAAAACTCGCCTCAACAAAATCCTGTGTTGGAGTTATCCCGTAGGGTGTTCCTATTTATGTTTCGGTATGAGTTTTATAGACGAAGCCATGCTGACTAAAAACAATATCAATACGTTTGGGGCAGAGGAGCACATCGTTTACAAAAGGCAAAAGACGCAAAACGCTAAAAATGCAAAGCCTATAAAAATACCTGTAACTCCTGCCATAAAAGAACAATTGGAATGGTTTAAAGCAAATACAACTTTGACAGGTAATTATTTGCTGCCAATAATTACAAGGGATTATGAGGGGAAGCAACTGTATGACCATATCCGCAGCCGTTACAAACGTATAAATGACGGTTTAAAGCAATTGGGCAAATTGCTTCATATCCGTATGAACCTGACCACCTATGTCAGCCGTCATACGATGGCCATGACCTTACAAGGCAATGATGTCCCCCGTGAATTTACCAGCCAAGCGTTGGGGCATCGTAATCTTACAACGACAAATGTATATCTTGACAGTTTTTCAACAAGTGTATTAGACAGAGTAGCTAAAATCCTTTAATTATGAGTATGACAATAAATATGCCTTTGGGCGACTTTGATAGACAAGTCTCCCAAAGGGGAAGCCCGTTTTGCGCATGAGGAATGGTTGCGCACCTATGTAAAAAGACTGACGAAAGGTAATAAGACAAAGCTAAAACAGGCTTTAAATGAGGTAGATGAGGCTATAAACCAATGGTGGAACGGTTTCTTCATATCCACTTATGATGAAAAGTTATCAGCTGTCCGACAAGGCAAACTGAACATGGATAGTCAAGAGTTGGAAGACATCTATAACGAGGAAACCTATTTACAAAAAGAGGGCAAAACAGGTTTGGTTGCAGATTTCCTGTATGATTCCATAGCCCAATACGGCTTTATCAATGAACACCACCGTGATGCGATAGAGAGCGCATGGCTGTTTCACGACATGGAGTTTTTGCAACAGCAATGGGAATATTACGCTCTGGCTCAAATAAGGTCGTTGCGGGCAGTCATTGTTTCCATGCTGGGAACAGTACCAACGACACCTGAAACCGAACCACAGAATGCCAAAAGAGAGCCAAAACGGATAGAGGATTATCCCGAAGTGTTTGACATTACACTTTATTGTGAACTTACGAATTATGCAAAGGATACTATTTACAAGTGGACCCGTACCCGTGAAATACCTTGTCATCGTTCCGGGACAAACGGACGCAAACTTGTGTTCAAGCGTGACGAAATCGTAGCGTGGATGACTGCCCGAAAGCAGGAAACCAAGGACGAATTTATAAAACGAATGGAAAGCTAGTTGGCTGCACGGCTCCGTAAATAGTTAATATGCTTTATTATGTATAACTTTCTATATACATTCCAATCTCACAGCCATGTATGACAAAATCAAATTAATGCTATATGACCTGCCAACAGGGTACAACTGGCAAACAGTCCTGCAACGTACAGTTGACTATTTTGCCAATGGTACAGGTGGTAAGGGGTATTGGCTTGGACGTAGAGTCATAGTTATAGACACGTATGTGTCATTCGAGGGCATGTCTATGAAAACATAACCTAAAGACCTTATCATTAAAGGAAGTAGAGGGACTTATATGAGGTTAAGTAAGGATTTGGGTGTGCCCATGTATAAGGCAGTGGTGGAGTCTGCGGAGTTTGCACATAACTTTAGCATGACAGAGCCTCCTATTATGTATATGCAGAAGTTGGATGCTATGAAAGCATTTAGACCTAATGGTTGGAGTGGTACTAAATATATGGATAACGGGGAAGTGCGTTGCAAGTTTTATGACAAAATACAGGAAACGAAGAAGAAGCGTGAACTGCCTAAATATGGAAGAGAGAACTTGCCAAAGAACTTATTGAGGTATGAGGTGACATTTAGCACCAAAGGACTGAGTAGGTTGTTTGGCAGGGATATAGTAGCAGAGGAACTTTGGAGTAAACAGGTGTTTTGGACGCTGGTTGCAGAGTGGTTTGGATATTATGAGGATATGGTGAAACTGCCTAATGATTGTTGGGATGCGGATTACCGTATTTTTGAGAGCGCCAAGGACTTTGCCAAGTGGTGCATTTGTATAGCAAATGCCGACCAAAACCTGTCTTATTATGTAAAGCACGTCCTTTTTAAACTTCGGACAAATCCGCAGCCAGCCGACCGTGTCCTACGTAGGCAAATACAAAAGAAAATCTAGGAAGCGTTGGAGTGGGGCAAAAAACATTTGGCTCTCCCTAACCTGACCTTGGAACTGACAGGCAAAATAGAACAATATCTTGCTTGGCTGTTGGAGCAGTCGGCAGACAGGATGGGCATCGCGGAGGAACGACGAATATTCAATACCGCTGTTAATCCTCTTCTTATTCAAATAAGACTTGGTAATCATCAGAGAGTGTAAACTTCACTTCCTAAGTTTATTCTTCAGATGATTACCAAGCCTTATCTTTTAAATGAGGTGTCTATTGGGCGTGCACGGCCAAAAACTTATCTAACACAATAAAAGTACTCGGCAGGATATAAAAATAATTCGCTAATATTGCGAATTGTGCAAATATGTGTTATCTTTGTGTCATCAAAGAACGGTTATATGAACGTAGAATTTGAAAAGGAATATTTGGCAGAACTTTATGAAAAAGGAAAAACTGATGATAAGAAGCATCGTTTCCAACCTCAAATAGTCAATGGTTATTTGAAGTGTGTCAAAGCTCTACTAAATGCCTCTCGAATGGAAGATTTATATCAGTATAGGTCTTTAAACTATGAAAAGTTGAAAGGTGATAAAAAAGGACTTTCTTCTTTACGCATCAATGACCAATACAGATTGGAATTTAAGGAAATCACCAATGCGGGTAATCAAACAATCATAGAAGTCTGTTCTTTGATAGACATTACAAATCATTATAAATAGGAGGAACTATGGGTATAGCAACAAATAATTTGCAGTCATTCCGTCCCTATCATCCGGGTGAATTGATAAAGGAAGAATTGGAATGTAGAGGCATAAGGCAAAAAGACTTTGCAAAGAGATTTGGCTTGTCTTATTCTGCCTTAAATGAAACATTAAATGCAAAACGTCCGATAACTACCGAATTTGCCTTGTTTTTAGAGGCGGCTTTGGGGGTCAATGCCGATTTGCTTGTAAGAATGCAAACGGATTATAATATACAGGTAGCACGAAAGAATAACTTCTTGCGTGAAAAGCTAAACAATATAAAGAAAATAGCTGCCGTGTTTTGAAAACAGTTCTTGGTATGATATTATAGAAATAAAGTTTTTAACGAGGTATTTAAGATAAGGTGGGGCAAGCTGCTCCACCCTTATTGTTTGCTCCTCTAAGAGTGTAAAAAAGAGTTCCTTTGTACTCGAAAATACTTGTTTAATAGATTGAAAATCAGTAATCCAATAAAAATTAGCACAAATATTTAAATCTCGGTCATAAATTCTTCGTTATATTCATGCAACTTATAAAAAGTTTGGTATGAGAAATTAATTGTATTTGTGTTGGAATAGTTATCTTATACGTGATGCTCCTAATTGTATATCAGCGTGTTATTGTAAAATAGTTAGTGATATACATAAGTAAGTTATAATATTAAAAAATGAGATTATGGAAAACAAGGAAGTACAGGCATTAGATTCTGAATATCTTTTGTCGTTAATGAAACAGGCTAATACGGATAAGGATGCTGCATTTGAGTTAGGAAAGTAGTACATGAATGGCACAAAAATTCCTCAAGATACCCGAAGAGTACTCTTTTATTTTCAACAGGCTACAGATTTGGGGCATTCTGAGTCACAAATGATAAGTGGATATCTGTATAAAGTAGGAGCATGGGATTTGAAGCCAGACCCTTTAAAAGCTGCCGAACTCTTTGTGTGTCCGTCAATGACAAACCCCAGTGATGAAATTGTATAGTGGGAAGCTATAAATTTATTCTTATATGGTGGTATTGGAGGAACACCTCTAAATGAATATAGAGGTGTTAGTCTGTTGGTGTTTATGAGCCAATTGGAAATTCCCTATGCAATGTATTTGTTAGGTAAGGCTCATGAAAACGGTTTATGGGGAGTGTCTAAAGACAAAGACGAGGCGATAAGATTATATCGTGAGTCTGCGAATTTAGGGTGTACTGCTGCTATGCTATTTCAGCCTTAAAAGAAGAGCCTTTTGTGGTGACTGAACAATAAGCAGAGAGGAGGTGATTATTTGCTTTACCACTTATTTAATGTATTTGGAAAATTCTTCAATGCAATAATGCAAAATCCGCATAATAAAAGGCAATAGTCGGATAAAATAAGCCAAGTTTCCCGAAAACCTTATTCGTAAGGTATCCGCAGGTAAAAAATAAGGAGTTAAGTATTTATTTAACTCCTTGATTTATATATTATTGTAATTTTATTATCGGTAATCTTATTCAATTTCCCCAGACGCGTACTCTAACCGGGCTGGGCTACAGCCCGAATTGCGGATGCAAAGGTACGGCTTTTTTGTATTTGCAAATATTCTCTGTACTTTTTTACATTAAAAGTACATCTTTTTATGCAAGGTATTGATAAAACTAATAAGTCGATTCCCTA
>CAUHML010000186.1 GCA_959606905.1 uncultured Bacteroides sp.
CACTCCTACTATTTCCGCTATTTCATCATAACTTTTTTCATCCAACCAAAGCATAATATACATCTTATCTACATTATCTAATTGATGTATAAGCTGATACAGATGTTTCATGCATTCGTCATGTTCGCAATCATCCAGTATATCTATGTCTTGTTTCAATGGTACATAATCATAATTCTTCTTTTTCCGCAGGTTTGTGATGCAAGTGTTGAGTGTAATCCGATATATCCATGTGCTCACGCTACTATGACCTTTAAAGTTCCGAAAGCTCTTCCACAAACTAAGAACGACATCCTGATACAAATCATTAATATCATCATTGTCCCTCGCATACATAAAACATATCTTATAAATGATACGTTTGTTCTGCAATAGCATATCTATAAATTCTTTATTGTCATTCATCGTTCTTAGCATTTGTCCCGTTAGTCGTCAAAATAATCATTTAGTTACAAAGAGAAACATAAAAAACTGCATTTTTATGACTTTGAAGATTTCTTTTTTAAACCGGATTACATTCTTACAAAGAAAAAACAAGTTCGCGATTTAAATCGGAAATAAACTTTCCTATATATTAAGGTATACAAGTATATATACTTCCCGGTATTTTTAAGAGAGCGTACATTTTCTCACAAAAAAATCTGCCATTTATTCCACTGATTTTCAATATAAAACAAAACATCAAGAGAAAAAAACGACTATTTTATCGAAAAAAATTTAATGAATAGTTTGTCAGTTTCAAAAAAGTTCCTACCTTTGCATCCGCAATCGAGAAACAAACACTGATTCGAGAAAGCAAAATGCAGAAATGCAACAACAGGATGGCCCGTTCGTCTATCGGTTAGGACGCAAGATTTTCATTCTTGAAAGGGGGGTTCGATTCCCCCACGGGCTACAAGTAAAAAGAATAAAGAACTAAAAAAATAGATTAGTCGAAATGGCAAATCATAAATCATCACTGAAAAGAATCAGACAAGAAGAGACTAGAAGACTTCATAACAGATACTATGGTAAGACCATGAGAAATGCTGTTAGAAAGCTTCGCGCAACTACAGACAAAGCTGAAGCAGTTGCAATGTATCCGGGCATTACAAAGATGTTGGATAAGTTGGCTAAAGTGAACATTATTCACAAAAATAAAGCTAACAATCTGAAATCTAAGCTCGCTCTTTATATCAACAAGCTCGCTTAATACATAGGAATTTAACAATTCTATATAGCATCAGGCTGAACTTTTAAGTTCGGCCTTTACTGTGTATAGACACTTGACTATCAAGTCTATCGTAAAAGTACAGAATCCACTTTCATTCTTCATTTTTCACGGTTTATTCTTCGCCAAGTCGACAAATTTCACTATATTTGCTCTGTTATTAAAGTTAGAAAGGCAATTATGAGCGAAGAACAAATCACTCCCAATAACGGGTCTTATTCTGCGGATAGTATCCAAGTATTGGAAGGTCTTGAAGCAGTGAGAAAACGCCCTGCGATGTACATCGGTGACATCAGTATAAAGGGACTTCACCATTTGGTATACGAAATCGTTGACAACTCTATCGACGAAGCTTTGGCCGGCTATTGCGACCATATCGAAGTAACGATCAACGAAGACAATTCAATCACAGTACAGGACAACGGACGCGGTATTCCGGTCGACTATCATGAAAAAGAAAAGAAGTCGGCACTGGAAGTAGCAATGACTGTCCTACACGCCGGAGGTAAATTCGACAAAGGTTCCTATAAAGTATCCGGAGGTTTGCACGGTGTAGGTATGTCTTGTGTAAACGCGCTGTCTACTCACATGACTACGCAAGTATTCCGCAACGGTAAGATCTACCAGCAGGAATATGAAATAGGCAAACCGCTATATTCGGTAAAGGAAGTCGGCACTGCCGACATTACGGGAACCCGCCAACAGTTTTGGCCGGATGATACCATTTTTACAGAAACGGTATATGATTACAAGATCTTGGCTTCACGACTACGCGAGTTGGCTTACTTGAACGCCGGCCTGCGTATCACGCTGACAGATCGCCGGGTAGTGAATGAGGACGGTAGCTTCAAAAGTGAACAGTTCTATTCGGAAGAAGGACTGAGAGAATTTGTACGTTTCATCGAGTCTTCACGCGAACACTTGATTAATGACGTGATTTACCTGAACTCCGAAAAACAGGGAATCCCCATTGAAGTAGCAATCATGTACAATACAGGGTTCTCGGAAAACGTTCACTCTTACGTTAATAATATCAATACGATTGAAGGTGGTACGCACCTCGCCGGTTTCCGCCGTGCACTGACCCGTACACTGAAAAAATATGCCGAAGACAGCAAGATGTTGGAAAAGGTAAAAGTAGAAATCTCGGGAGACGACTTCCGCGAAGGTCTAACTGCTGTTATTTCCGTAAAAGTAGCTGAACCTCAGTTTGAGGGACAAACGAAAACGAAGTTGGGTAACAACGAAGTCATGGGTGCCGTAGACCAGGCCGTAGGTGAAGTTTTGTCATACTACCTGGAAGAACATCCGAAGGAAGCAAAAACGATTGTAGACAAAGTGATCCTGGCTGCTACAGCACGCCACGCAGCAAGAAAAGCCCGTGAAATGGTACAACGTAAATCTCCGATGTCCGGTGGTGGTTTGCCGGGTAAGCTGGCAGACTGTTCGGATAAAGATCCGTCAAAATGCGAGTTATTCCTCGTCGAGGGTGATTCGGCAGGTGGTACCGCCAAGCAAGGACGTAACCGTATGTTCCAGGCAATCCTTCCGCTTCGCGGTAAGATTCTGAATGTTGAGAAAGCGATGTATCACAAAGCGCTGGAAAGTGACGAAATCCGTAACATCTATACCGCATTGGGTGTCACTATCGGAACCGAGGATGACAGTAAAGAGGCCAATATTGAAAAACTGCGTTACCACAAGATTATCATCATGACCGATGCCGATGTCGATGGTTCTCACATCGACACACTGATTATGACGTTCTTCTTCCGCTATATGCCGCAGATCATTCAAAACGGTTATCTGTACATCGCTACTCCCCCGCTCTATCTCTGCAAAAAGGGTAAAGTAGAAGAATATTGCTGGACAGATGCACAACGCCAGAAGTTTATTGATACTTACGGCGGCGGTTCGGAAAATGCAATCCATACACAACGTTACAAAGGTTTGGGTGAAATGAATGCCCAACAGTTGTGGGAAACAACTATGGACCCTGAAAACCGTATGCTGAAACAAGTGAATATCGATAACGCTGCAGAAGCTGACTACATCTTCTCTATGTTAATGGGTGAAGACGTAGGACCACGCCGAGAGTTTATTGAAGAAAACGCAACGTATGCGAATATCGATACATAATATTAATTTTACGTTTTTATAAACCAACCTCACATCTTACAACGAGGAAACGCCGATGGAGAAAGAGCATCCTTCGATCGGCGTTTTTCTTTATCCATATCTTAATAAAGACTAAAGACAGTAACATTTTCAGTGCTAAATCACTATATTGCAAAAAACATAGAAAACAGTAGCTATGAAGATGAAAACTACTAACCCGTTATTCGCAAAGATCAGACTATTTCTTATTGTCCTGACATTGTGCGTTATCGTTACCTGCATCTTTCTGGTCATCATTCATCCGGAAGCATGGATAGCACCAGTATGTGTAATGGCCGTAGCACTATGCATCTTGCTATATCAGGTATTTGGCACACGTAAGAAATAGGAAGTTTAGATAAAATGTTGCTTTTTCAATTCTTCGGCAACAGCTTCAAGTTCTTTGTACCATTCTTCACCGAATTTACGAATCAAAGGTTCTTTCAGAAATTTATAGACAGGGACATTCTCTTTTTTTCCTAACAGAACCGCAGCCTTGCATACATCCCAACGATGATAATTCACCGCTTTATAAGGTCCGTAATCTCCAATGCGAATAGGATAAAGATGACATGATATCGGTTTATAGAAATCTGTTTTTCCTTCCCGGAAAGCTTTTTCAATAGCACAGTAGCAACATCCTTTCTCGTCATAACAAGTAAAGACGCAGTCTTTGTTATTTACAATAGAAGTTACCAAGTCTCCTTCCTGGTCAGTATATACCACCCCCTGTTTTTCTATCACCGCACGCGCTTCCGGAGCCAGTTCATCCCAGATAACCGGCAACACTTCCTCCAGTTTCATCACCTCATCCAGTTCTACCGGTGCTCCGGCATCTCCCTCAATGCAACATTCACCTTTACAGGCATCCAAGTTACAAAGAAATTTCTCCTGAAGTACATCAAGCGATACAACTACATCATTAATCTGAATCATAAAACTTATGTGAGACAAAAAAGGCGGAGTTCTACTCCGCCCTCCCAGTTATAGAAATCTAAATTACTTAATCAAAACATTCCCGTTCATTTCAGCCGGAGCTTCCAGTCCCATAATCTTCAGGATAGTTGGAGCAACGTCTGCCAGACGGCCATCTTCTACTTTCGCAGCTTTGTTTTCTGTTACGTAAACACAAGGAACCGGATTCAAAGAGTGGGCAGTATTCGGAGTACCGTCTTCATTCAAAGCATGGTCAGCATTACCATGGTCAGCGATAATGATTGCTTCGTAATCCTGTGCTTTAGCGGCTTCGATTACATCTTTCACACAAGCATCAACAGCAACAACAGCTTTTTCGATTGCTTCGTAAATGCCGGTATGACCTACCATATCACCGTTAGCAAAGTTTACTACGATGAAGTCATATTTGTTTTCATTGATAGCAGCCACCAGTTTGTCTTTTACTTCGTAAGCGCTCATTTCCGGCTTCAAGTCGTAAGTAGCAACTTTCGGAGACGGAACAAGAATACGGTCTTCGTTATCGTACGGAGTTTCACGGCCACCGTTGAAGAAGAATGTTACGTGAGCATACTTTTCTGTTTCTGCAATATGGAGTTGATTCAGTCCCTTAGCAGCAAGGTATTCACCCAACGTATTAGAAACGTTTTCTTTATCGAATAAGATGTGTACACCTTTGAAAGAAGCGTCATACGGAGTCATACAGTAATATTGCAGTCCCGGGATTGTACGCATACCAACTTCCGGCATATCTTGTTGAGTCAATACTACTGTCAACTCTTTCGCACGGTCGTTACGGTAGTTGAAGAAGATTACTACATCTCCTTCTTTGATTGTTCCGTCGAAATTAGCATTTACAATCGGTTTGATAAATTCGTCTGTCACGCCTTCATCATAAGATTCCTGCATTGCCTGAACCATATCGGCAGCTTTCTTACCTTCACCTTTTACTAACAAATCATAGGCTTCTTTCACACGTTCCCAACGTTTGTCACGGTCCATAGCATAATAACGACCGATGATTGAAGCAATCTTTCCTGCTGACTTTTCACAGTGCGCAGATAGTTCTTCGATAAAACCTTTACCGCTCTTCGGATCAGTATCACGACCGTCCATAAAGCAGTGGATGAATGTATTGTCGATATTATATTCTTTAGCGATGTCGCAAAGTTTGAAGAGATGAACGAGTGAACTATGTACGCCACCGTTAGAAGTCAGCCCCATAAAGTGAACATTCTTTCCATTTTCTTTTGCATAAGAAAAAGCAGCGACAATCTCAGGATTCTTCAGAATACTATTATCAGCGCAAGCACGGTTGATTTTTACTAAATCCTGATAAACCACACGTCCGGCACCGATATTCAAGTGACCGACTTCCGAGTTACCCATTTGTCCGTCGGGCAAACCTACGTTTTCACCGCTTGCCTGAAGCTGGGAATGAGGGTAAGTATTCATCAGATAATCCCAATAAGGAGTGGGAGTGTTGAAGATTACGTCGTCTTTCTT
>CAUHML010000187.1 GCA_959606905.1 uncultured Bacteroides sp.
AAAAAGAAAAAGTCAATTTGGATGATGCTTCCCATATTGTAGCCATTACCCGTGATCATTTTTATCCATTACCTTATAACGATGGAAAAACGAAGTACCAGTATGTGGTGACAGCGTTGGATCGTTTGCACAATGAGTCGAAAGGTACTAAAAAGAAAGTGAAACTGTAAGAAGCGGGAGTGTTTCTTTTAGATTTTATTTCTACTGCCACTGCCTGGGTATTTATTCATGTAATATCGATGAATAAAGAATTCTAGGGTAGTGGCAGTTGATTTGTATGCTGCCATATCTTCCGAGTACGATATTGTTTATGTTGAGATCAATGAAAAAAGGTTATAACATCTGCATCCATCTTATGGCTTTCTCTAATCAGTGATAAAAAGTATCTGCAATAAATATATCAAGTAGTGATATAAATTCTATTGATCTCTTGAATTTATTTCCGTCATATATAAAGTCCCGTTGGCAAAATTGATTTTTTTCAGATTGTGTTATGAAACTTAAGAAGCTTTACCAACGGGGAATGTATTTATAATTTCACATTGACTTGTTTCCCTTTATAGGAAATAGATTGGTCAAAGGTGGGGCTATCCTTATCTCCACATCCTTTCCCCGGTTCAACAAGTATGATGTTGAATTTGCGGTTTTTCAGCATACCTTTGTAGTTGCCTTTTCGCTCGTTAATAGTCAGTGTGCGCTCTTTGTCATCCCATTTCATCAGGATGGTTGTGTAAGCACCTTTTTCATAATTATAATTATCAAATTCATCTTCATAAAGGGTAAATTCCGCATCAGCACCCGGATAGATGCGAATCGTCAGATTATCCCACTTCTTTTCTGTAGAGTATTGCACTGCTGGTCCCCAAGGAAGGATAGATCCCGCACGTACATAAATAGGCATAATATCAATGGGTACTTCCCGTTGGATCGTTTGCCCGCCTTCCAAAGTTTGCCCGGTCCAAAAGTCTGTCCAGTTTGCTCCTTTAGGTAAATATACCTCTGTATTTCCAATCTTTTTTAAATCTTTTAAGTAACCGTTCTGATTTTTGTCTTGCCATGTATAAAGCGAGTCTGTAACGGGACGTACTAGGAAATTATGTCCGAACATATATTCGGTATCCATATCAAGTACTTTGGGATCTTTCGGGAAATCCATCATTAATGGGCGGATAAAGCTGCCTGCTTTGCTGGTTACCTCCCAGGAAGTGCTATAAAGATAAGGTAGTAGACGATAACGCAGGTGAGTATATTTTTCTAACGCATCATAGGCCCAGTCGCCTTTTTGGCCGAATTGGTATATTTCGACTGCTACCGGACTAGAATTGTGTGAGCGCATAATGGGTTGAAACACTCCCCATTGATACCAGCGGACATGTAACTCGTGATAAGCTATGTTGTTTACATTATTATTGTATTTCCAGGCAAAGAATCCTCCCAAATCTGTATTCCAATAGGGAATGCCGCATAATGAGTAATTCAATCCGGCTGCTAATTGTTTGCGCATGACTTCCCAGGTAGAAACTACATCTCCGCTCCACGAATGAGAAGCATAGCGTTGCTGTCCTAGGAAAGAAGAACGAGTGAGTAGGAATACTCGTTTGTCCGAAGTAGTAGCTCGTTGATGTTCATATACTCCTTTATTGGACATTAACGGGAAAGCATTATGTACTCTGCGGAAAGTTCCCAAATAGGTGAGAGTATTAAAATCCTGGTCCTTCAGATTCATGTGATCGGGTTCAGTAGAGTCCAGCCACCAACCGTCCATGCCCAGATCGAATATGTTCTTTTTCATCTCTGACCAATAGAGATCACGTGCAACAGGATTATAAGGGTCGTATGGCCTGACTCCGGCATTGTTGGGCCAAGTATCAAATTGAAGAAGTGCTTTCAGACTGTCCATTTTTTGATACATTTCAGTCCAAGGGCCGAAAGAAGCCCATACGGAGATCATGATATGTGCATTTTGTTTGTGCACATAGTCAATCATTTCTTTGGGAGTTTTGATTCTTGGAGTACCGTAACGTGCGCTTTTATCTTCTCCGTTTGGAAGATATTTCATATATTCTTTATCGCCCATTTTGTTGATGTAACGGGGATTTTGGAACTTCATGGCATTCCAGTTAGAGTCGCATCCCCAATATTGCCAATCCTGTATAATGCCATCCAGAGGGACTTTCAGTTTACGGTACTTATCTACAACTTCGCATAATTCATCCGGGCTTTTATAACGTTCGCGACATTGCCAGAATCCTAGTGCCCAAAGCGGATAGAGAGGAGCCTGTCCAGTCAGTTTGCGTACATTGGCTATTACTTTATCTGCATTGCCGCCGTAAATGAAATAATAATCTGCACAATCACCTACTTCCGAGTCAAAAGACATTTCTTGTGGATTGTCTACAAAAGTGGTGGGGGAGTAATTGTCCCAATAAAGGGCATATCCTTTTATTGAATGAATAAACGGAATGCAAATGCTCATGTTTTGGTTACGGAGAAATAGTTTCTGATTCCGTTGGTTCACTTTTCCTGTTTGTTGCTGTCCTAGTCCGTAAATCACTTCATCTTTGTCCAGTAAGAAAGCTTGACGAACATTATATGATGGAACGCCGGCGTCATCGAAGGGGGTGAATTGGGTACCATAATCTTTATCAGTCAGTAATAATTTTCCTTCTTTGTCGGAAAAACGGATACCTCCGGTTTCAGGATTTACTTCTACTTGTATAACATTGCTGCTGAGTGTTACATTTTTCCCTTTCTCACCGAAAGTTACAGAGGTGGTTTCCGGTGTTTTGATAATGACCAGACTTTCTTTTTTATAAGGTTTCTTAATGGGGGTTTTATAAATACGGACAATGGTGGGAGAGTAAAATTCTACTTTGACATCTATTTCTTGTGTAGTATACGTTATTCCTTGTGTGGTGTGTTGTACACTCTGTGCGATGCCATTTGTTGCAATGATAGTTGCTCCAATTAGGGTTAGAGTCATTTTTTTAATAAAATTCATATTCATAGTATTTTAGTGTTTTGTACTGTTACAAAGGTAAGGCGAAAAGCTTTAAATAGGCAACAATGAGGTTGAATCCAATAATAATCAGGTTGATTTCTTTGTTTTTCTGGCGTATTCGGAGGGGCGGCATCCATACATTTCTTGGAAGCACTTACTTAGATAGCTGGAACTGCTGAAGCCTGTGCGTTCTGCTATTTCTGCAATACTGAGTTCGTTTTCAGTAAGTAGTTGCGCAGCTCGTTGTAAACGGATGTTACGGATGAAAAGGCTGGGAGACTGATCTAATAAATTTACTAGTTTGCGATAAAGTCCTGTTCTTTCCATGCAAAGGTCTCGACTTAGCTGTTCTACTGAATAACCGATGACATGCATATTCTTTTCTACTTGTTCTATAGCCCGTGCTAAAAAAGCGGATTCGGTATTGGTTGTTTTAGGATGATCCGGTTGCTTGTCGTTTTCAAAGCAAGTGGAGGTTGCTGTGCCGTTCTTTTCCAGACGTGCTTTTTGTTCGGCTTCGTAATTGTTGCATTGCTCTATCAGGTTGCGGATGCGGAGTAGTAGAATTTCCTCTTTATGCCGACGCTCTATTTTTTTTCGGGTCCAACATATGTAAAGACGGATACTTCCTACTGTAATAAATAGTAAAATGAGCAGGTAAATAGTATAAGCGGTGGTTGTTTTCCACCAAGGGGCATGGATGGTGAGTTTTATAACGGTTCTTTTTCCATTCCACTGGAGAGGGGTATCGGATGCCATAACTTTGAATGTGTATTCTCCGGGAGGTAAATTAGTATAGGACGCTTGAAGCATACCATTACCTGCTGTGGTATTGCCTGGTTTGCTGGTGAAAACATTCATCCAGTTTTTATCAATACCTTCTAATTGATAACGATAATAGGTGCGTTCACTATTGATATAGTTCAAAGCAGAGAATTCGAAAGTGAGGAAATTCTGATTGTAGCCCAGTTCTATTTCTTTTGTATAAGGGCTGGCTTGGGGAAGTTTTATCTTTTTGCCGTATAGCCGCAAACAAGTGAACACTGGGGAATAGGGGAGTTCCGGAGTGATTGATTCATTATCAGGATTGAAGATATTGAATCCGTCTATGCCACCGAAGTAAAGTGTACCGTCCGATGCTTTGAAAACAGCCTTTGTTAGATATTCCCCTTCTAATGCGCCATCCTGTTGATTGAAATTGGTGAAGTATGGTTCTTTATTTTTCTGATTGATGTGGATACGTGAGATTCCATTGCTTGTAGTTACCCAGATATCATTGTGATCATCTTCAATAATGCCTTGTACAAAGTTATTACTTAATCCATTTTCACGATAAAAAATGCGTGGGGTTTGCTCGTCCGGTATAAAAAGTTCCAGACCATCTGCTGTCCCTGCCCAAGTCCAGCCTCGTGTGTCAGTACATAGGGCCGTATATGTTTTTCCCTTGAAAAAGGCAGTTTCTGTTCCTCTGTTGAATTTCTTTTTTACTTCGGCAGGGATAGATGAATTATGTTCGGAGATAAGGGTGCGTGTTCCATCTTTTTCAGTGGACAAGCGGTAAATATGAGTATGTTCTTTCAGATAGATCATTCCTTTATTGTCTTCGGCAAAACTTTCTACTGCAATATCTTTTTCAGGAGCAACTGGAAAATTGTTACGGTTTATTTGGGTAAGTTTATGCATGGACGGATGGTAATATAGTAATCCTCGGTTGAGAGTTCCAATCCATAATCCTCCTTGTCGGTCTTGGAATATAGTGCTGATTTCTGTTGAGAGTCGTTGTCCGTTTTTAGTTTCCAAAATAGGAATATATTGCAGTTTTTCCTTAGTAAGATCCAGTATCCAAAAACCATGTACACAGGTTATATACGCTTTTTGATTGTCGGGGGTGATGATTAAAGTATTAAGTGCATAGTTTTCTTCAAGTATCTTTTTCCATGTCCGTTGGCATGTGTTGAAACAGAACAAACCACCTTTATATCCGTTGCGTAATTGGTAAAAGCTGTTTGGAGCTTTGACAACCAAGGAGGTTCGGGCAAAGTATTGTTGCTCGGTTTCCGCATAGGCAGCAGCACTGTATAGTCGTTTTCTGCTTGTCATGTCATAACAATCTACTTCTCCCGTATTATAGAACAGGTAAAGTGAATCATTCTCCGTATTTAGATCTTGTAGTTGGCGGGTATCATTGGGGGATAAAGTTATATGGATTCCGGTTTGTAATTCTTGTAATTTATGGTCTGTCAGTATCCAAATGTGTCCTGCACAGTCGGCAAAAAGATTTTCTATCGGTTCCGGTATATTTTTATTTTGGAAATAAGATTCTAAATCTCGGATATATTCCTCTTTGTAGAGATTGATTCCCATTAGTTTGTGATAGTCTTTCACCCAAAGTAGGGAGTCTCCACTTTGATAAATGCGGTAGAACCCGTCATATTGTTTTAAAGGATATACATTTTTATCCGTCCGATGCAGATAACTGAAATGTATACCATCATATAAATTGATGTTGCCATTAGTAGTAAACACCATTCTTCCGTCAGGTAGTTGTAGGATATATCTTATCTGGTTGTCGCTTAATCCGTGTGAAGTATTGATGGAAGTAAACAGGAAATCATTGGCATATAGTGGCAATATTATACTGATATATAAACAGATCAGTAGGCTTATTTGTTTTTTTTGATGATTTCCCATAATCTTCCTATTTTTAGTAAAGCAGGAATCCTGCCACTCCGCAAAGTATAATCATTAATATAGGATTAATTTTGTATTTCCGTGTACCTATAAAGGTTACTAGAAAAATAATTATACTGATGA
>CAUHML010000188.1 GCA_959606905.1 uncultured Bacteroides sp.
TGAATACCTGCGCCTCCCGAACAATCGGAGCCGGCAATGGATAAAATGACTGGATGACGTTCCATTTTAGATTTTTTAATATTTACCCGACAAAGATAGAATAAAAAACGATAAGGTACAAAATGACATATCGTTTAAAATACAATAAGTACCTTTCCGGGCATCTGTTGGAAAAGATATGAAAAGTACTGATAATAAAGCGTCCATCTAGTTTTTGTACTTTGTACAATTACTCACCCGTGGAAATACTAAAATACATATTGTAATTCGTAAGATAACACTAACTATTCATATTGTAGAATGTATGATATGTATTTATATGAAAAACAATGTTTTATAGCATAGTTCTTATTTTTGTTTTGATGGTTTTTAGCCTCTATATTTGCATCGTCTTAAAGAAATAGATATGCAAAATTTACAGAAAAATACACCTTTAGCAAACAATCATATATCAGTAGACTGTGTAGTGATTGGTTTTGACGGAGAACAACTGAAAGTGTTGCTTGTAAAACGTGCAGGTGAGGATAATGGAGAAGTATATCATGATATGAAACTTCCCGGAAGTCTTATCTATATGGATGAAGCCCTGGATGAAGCTGCACAACGAGTTTTGTATGAACTGACAGGACTTAAAAATGTGAATCTGATGCAGTTTAAAGCATTTGGTTCTAAAAACAGAACGAGTAATCCGAAAGATGTACGTTGGTTGGAAAGAGCTATGCAGTCAAAAGTGGAGCGTATTGTTACCATTGCATATTTGTCGATGGTGAAGATAGATCGTACGTTGGATAAGAATCTGGACGATCATCAGGCTTGCTGGGTCGCTTTGAAAGACGTGAAAACACTGGCTTTCGACCATAATCTGATTATAAAGGAGGCAATGACTTATATTCGTCAGTTCGTAGAATTTAATCCTTCCATGTTGTTCGAACTGCTTCCGCGTAAATTTACAGCCGCACAATTAAGGACTCTTTTTGAATTAGTATACGACAAAGCCGTGGACGTGCGTAACTTCCATAAAAAAATAGCAATGATGGAATATGTAGTTCCTTTGGAAGAAAAACAACAAGGAGTGGCTCACCGTGCTGCCCGTTATTATAAATTTGATAAGAAGATATATAATAAGGTAAGAAGGTAAACCCTATTCAAGTATTAAGTATCAAGTAGTAAGTATTAGGCGTTGAATGTTAAAGTATTAATTGTCGGACATTGAGCGTAAATCGTAAATAGTAAATCGTTTAATCGTAAATAAAATTATGTTTCTATTAGGTTATGACATAGGTAGCTCGTCTGTAAAAGCGAGTTTGGTAAATGCGGAGACTGGTAAATGTGTATCCTCGGCATTTTTTCCGAAAACAGAAGCGAATATTATTGCAGTGAATCCCGGATGGGCGGAACAAGATCCTGAAAGTTGGTGGGAAAACTTAAAGTTGTCCACGCAGGCTATTATGACAGAATCCGGAGTTAGTGCCGCTGAAATTAAAGCCATCGGTATCTCTTATCAGATGCACGGATTGGTTTGTGTTGATAAGAATCAGCATGTATTGCGTCCTGCTATCATCTGGTGTGACTCTCGTGCGGTGCCATACGGTCAGAAAGCGTTTGAGACAATCGGGGAGGAGAGATGTCTTTCTCATTTGTTGAACTCACCGGGGAATTTTACTGCTTCCAAGTTGGCGTGGATTAAAGAAAACGAACCGGCCATCTATGAGCAGATTGATAAGATAATGCTGCCGGGCGATTATATTGCCATGAAGTTGAGTGGAGAAATCTGTACAACTGTTTCCGGGCTTTCGGAAGGTATGTTCTGGGATTTCAAGAACAATCGGGTGGCTGATTTCTTAATGGATTATTACGGATTTGATTCTTCTTTGATTGCAGATATTAAACCGACTTTTGCTGAACAAGGACGTGTAAATGCAATAGCTGCCAAAGAGCTTGGACTGAAAGAAGGAACACCGATTACCTATCGTGCAGGCGACCAGCCTAACAATGCCCTTTCTTTGAATGTGTTTAATCCGGGAGAGATTGCTTCTACGGCAGGAACATCGGGAGTGGTTTATGGCGTGAATGGTGAAGTGAACTATGATCCGCAGTCACGCGTCAATACCTTTGCGCATGTCAATCATACCATAGATCAGACACGTTTGGGAGTATTGCTTTGCATCAACGGAACGGGTATTCTCAATTCATGGGTAAAACGCAACATTGCTCCCGAAGGAATATCTTATAATGAAATGAATGTATTGGCTTCCAAAGCTCCTATCGGCAGTGCGGGAATCAGTATTCTGCCCTTTGGTAATGGTGCCGAACGTATGCTGAACAATAAAGAAATCGGTTGCAGTATCCGTGGACTGGACTTCAATGCGCATGGCAAACATCATATTATTCGTGCCGCTCAAGAAGGTATTGTATTCTCTTTTAAATATGGCATTGATATCATGGAGCAAATGGGAATTCCTGTGAAGATGATCCATGCCGGACACGCTAATATGTTCTTGAGTTCTATCTTCCGCGATACTTTGGCGGGAGTCACAGGAGCTACTATCGAGCTTTACGATACGGATGGTTCCGTAGGTGCTGCGAAAGGTGCGGGCATCGGTGCAGGTATCTACAAGGATAACAATGAAGCATTTGCTACGCTTGACAAACTGGATGTGATTGAGCCTAATGTGGCAAAACGCCAAGAATATGCTGACGCGTATGCAAAATGGAAATACCGTCTTGAAAAGTCGATGACCGGTAACATACCGGCTCCGGTTCTGTCTTCAGATAAATAATTAACAATTTAAATAATAACCATTTTAAAAATAAAAGAATTATGGCAACAAAAGAATTTTTCCCGGGAATTGAAAAGATTAAGTTCGAAGGTAAAGATAGTAAGAATCCGATGGCATTCCGTTACTACGATGCTGAAAAGGTTATCAACGGCAAGAAGATGAAAGATTGGTTGAGATTTGCTATGGCATGGTGGCATACTTTGTGTGCTGAAGGTGGCGACCAATTCGGTGGCGGAACAAAACAATTCCCTTGGAATAGTAATGCTGACGCTATACAAGCTGCAAAAGATAAAATGGACGCAGGTTTCGAATTCATGCAGAAAATGGGTATCGAATACTACTGTTTCCACGATGTAGACTTGGTTTCTGAAGGTACAAGCATCGAAGAATACGAAGCTAATCTGAAGGCAATCGTAGCATACGCAAAACAGAAACAAGCTGAAACAGGCATCAAACTGTTGTGGGGTACTGCCAACGTATTTGGCCATGCACGTTATATGAACGGTGCCGCTACTAACCCTGATTTTGACGTAGTAGCTCGTGCTGCTGTTCAGATCAAGAATGCAATCGATGCAACGATCGAACTGGGTGGTCAGAACTATGTATTCTGGGGTGGCCGTGAAGGCTATATGTCTCTTCTGAATACAGATCAGAAACGTGAAAAAGAACACCTGGCAAAAATGCTGACCATCGCTCGTGATTATGCTCGTGCCCGTGGTTTCAAAGGTACTTTCCTGATTGAACCGAAACCGATGGAACCGACAAAACATCAGTATGATGTAGATACAGAAACAGTAATCGGATTCCTGAAAGCTCATGGCTTGGATAAAGATTTCAAAGTGAACATTGAAGTAAACCACGCAACTTTGGCTGGTCACACTTTCGAACACGAATTGGCAGTAGCAGTAGACAACGGCATGTTGGGTTCTATCGACGCTAACCGTGGTGATTATCAGAATGGTTGGGATACAGACCAATTCCCGATTGACAACTACGAACTGACACAAGCTATGATGCAAATAATCCGCAACGGTGGCTTGGGTAACGGTGGAACAAATTTCGACGCTAAAACTCGTCGTAACTCTACTGACCTGGAAGATATCTTCATCGCTCACATCGCAGGTATGGACGCTATGGCTCGTGCATTGGAAAGCGCAGCTGCTCTGCTGAACGAATCTCCATATAAGAAAATGTTGGCTGACCGTTACGCTTCATTTGATGGCGGTAAAGGTAAGGAGTTTGAAGATGGCAAGTTGACTTTGGAAGATGTAGTTGCTTATGCAAAAGCAAACGGTGAACCGAAACAGACTAGCGGTAAACAAGAACTTTATGAAGCAATTCTGAATATGTATTGCTAATTAACCCCACCACAGATTACACGGATCGTCACAGATTAATTTTCTTCTCTCTTATTTTGAATTTTATCTGTGTCAATCTGTGAAATCTGTGGTGATATAAATCCAACTACTACAACACTACTTTATCTACTTATAACCATGATTAATACAACGAACGAAGGTAGTAAACTCTACCTATATTCGATAACCTCTGTCGCCATTTTGGGAGGACTGCTTTTCGGATACGATACAGCGGTTATTTCCGGTGCAGAGAAAGGCTTGGAGGCTTTTTTCCTTTCGGCCTCTGATTTTCAATACAATAAAGTAATGCATGGAATCACATCTTCCAGTGCATTAATTGGCTGTGTACTGGGTGGTGCGATCTCCGGTATATTTGCTTCCCGTTTGGGACGTCGTAATTCTCTAAGGCTTGCTGCCGTACTCTTTTTCCTTTCAGCATTAGGTTCCTATTATCCGGAAGTCTTATTCTTCGAATATGGAAAGCCGAACATGGATTTGCTGATTGCTTTTAATTTGTATCGTGTTTTGGGCGGTATCGGTGTTGGACTGGCTTCTGCAGTCTGTCCGATGTATATTGCTGAAATTGCTCCTTCTAATATTCGTGGAACGCTTGTATCGTGTAACCAGTTTGCTATCATCTTCGGTATGTTGGTAGTATACTTCGTGAATTTCCTGATTATGGGCGACCATCAAAATCCTATTATTTTGAAAGATGCAGCCGGTGTACTGTCTGTTAGTGCTGAATCTGATATGTGGACTGTTTATGAAGGATGGCGTTACATGTTCGGTTCGGAAGCTTTCCCTGCCGCTTTCTTCGGTCTGTTGTTGTTCTTTGTTCCCAAGACTCCTCGTTATCTTGTATTGATACAGCAGGATGAAAAGGCTTATTCGATCCTTGAAAAGATCAATGGTAAGACAAAAGCACAGGAAATTCTTAATGATATTAAAGCTACTGCTCATGAAAAGACAGAGAAAATCTTTACTTATGGAGTGGCAGTAATTGTGATCGGTATTTTACTTTCTGTATTCCAACAGGCTATCGGTATTAATGCGGTACTTTATTATGCT
Organism: uncultured Bacteroides sp.; assembly: GCA_959606905.1. Next base: position 5,207 of record CAUHML010000188.1, read on the forward strand.
CCTCGTATTTTCGAAAATGCAGGTGCAGAAGGAGGTGGCATGATGCAGACAGTTATTATGGGTATTGTAAACATTGTCTTTACATTGGTTGCAATCTTCACTGTAGACCGCTTCGGACGTAAACCACTATTGATAATCGGTTCTATTGGTATGGCTGTAGGTGCATTTGCGGTAGCAATGTGTGATAGCATGGCAATAAAGGGTGTTCTCCCGGTGCTTTCAGTGATTGTGTATGCAGCATTCTTTATGATGTCTTGGGGACCGATTTGCTGGGTATTGATCTCGGAAATATTCCCGAACACGATCCGTGGTAAAGCGGTAGCAATCGCCGTAGCATTCCAATGGATATTCAATTACATTGTATCTTCTACTTTCCCGGCACTGTACGACTTCAGCCCGATGTTTGCATATAGTTTATATGGCATAATCTGTGTGGCTGCTGCCATCTTCGTTTGGCGTTGGGTACCCGAAACGAAAGGTAAGACACTGGAAGATATGAGCAAGCTTTGGAAAAAAAATAAATAAATTAGGTTAGTGTAATTTCATCATGTCATTATGACTTCGGTTTCTTGGCATGGTTCTATTAAGATTATGACATCGTACCAA
>CAUHML010000189.1 GCA_959606905.1 uncultured Bacteroides sp.
GAAAGTCGGGGCTTTGTGCTTAAAAAAAAGAAGGTGCGCATTTTGACACACCTCCTTTATTTTTTTCGTCTGCGTCTGCGTCTCTGTTGTTTCTGGCGGTTGTATCGCTGCCACCTCTTATAAATCATCCAACCACTCATCAAAGCAACAACAATAAAGATAAGAATAGTAATGCCCACCCCTAAATTATCCCCCTTGATACGTGACCAAATATCAAGAACTTCTTTCGTCTTATCTCCGAAGTCACGAATCATAGCACACCGTTCCACTACTTTACGATCCGGATATTGAATCTTGTCTATCTGAATACTGTCCGCACCCGGTCCGAAAAAATAACTCAAATCAGCATAATAATCAAGGGTAGTATCTACCTTTTCTTCCAGAATTTCAGGAGTAGCTATCGAACTTACATATCCACAAAAATCCATGTTGCGCAAAGCAATATCCGGACGACACATAAAGTTTATAAAATAACTGGCAGCCTGCGGATTCTTTGCATATTTCGGAATCACCCAACCGTCATACCAGATATTACTACCTTCATCGGGAACTTCATAGTCTAAGTCTACTCCTACCGCATTCGCTTCCTCAATTGCCCATATTGCATCGCCGCTCCAAGTCATATTCAGCCAAGCTTTATTCTTCGTCATCATCTCTTTTCCGAAATCAGCTTCCCAACCTGCAATATTAGGTTTCAGGGCTTTCAGATATTTTTCCGCAAGTTCCATGGCCTGCGGAGAATAGTCGTTCATCAATTCTTCAACCGTAACTGTCCCTTGCTCCAGTTCCTTGGCATGAGCATGGATGATAGCTGTTCCGTAAGCATCGCGATAACTATCCTTCATCAGTATTTTTCCGGCATGTTTCTTATTCCAAAGACATTCCCAAGACGACGCAACCGAATCAGAAACATAAGCCCGATTATAAAGGATTCCCGCAGTTCCCCACATATAGCATACCGCATAGTGGCTGGCTTCTTCACCCGGCTGACTCAATTTATTGATCTGTTCCCGAATAAACGGAGACACATTGTTCATATAATTGGGAGAATACGCAAAGTTCGTATCAATAGGCAGTAGTAGATGTTTCTTCAACATACGTTCGATAATATACTCCGAAGGACAGACCACATCAAAATCCTCATGGCCTTTTTCAATCTTCGTCAGCATAATCTCGTTTATGTCGAATGTCTGATAAACAATACGGATATTTTCACCGGTTTGCTCCTTATAATACGTCTGGAAATCTTCGAGAACACCATCCCCGATATAATCCGCCCAGTTGTAGATTTTAAGGACCCGCTCACGCGGTTCACCGGAATTGTAGCAACCGGTCAAAGTCAGTAAAAACAGGATAACAGGAATTATTCTTTTCATATTATTTACGTAGCACATTTTAGTATTCCATTAATCTTTCTTCTGCGTTTTACCGGCACGGTAATTGATAGCAATAAGCAAAGCCAGCACTACCACAAAAATAATAGCGGAAAGCGGGCGAAGCTCCGGCGTTAAACCACCTTTACGGGCATCAGCATATATATAAGTAGAAAGTGTTTCCAAGCCTTGGTTACCGATAGTAAATACAGTTACGGCAAAATCATCAATAGAGAGTGTCAATGCAAGCATGAAGCCACTAATCATTCCCGGACGAACCTCCGGAATAATTACTTTCCACAAGGCTTGCATGGGAGTAGCTCCCAAATCAAGGGCAGCTTCATAAATATTCGGATTCATCTGCTTCAAACGGGGCAAAACACTTAATACGACATACGGTGTACAGAATGTAATGTGTGCCAATACAACTGTCGTGTATCCCTGTGTGATTCCCAACGAAACAAACAAAAGGAAAAGAGAAATACCGGTTATAATATCACCATTCAGAATAGGTATGTTATTCACAAAACCAATCGCCTTTCGTGAGCGGGATTTCAAATTAAAGATACCGATAGCGGCAATACTTCCCAGCAATGTAGATGCAGTTGCAGCAAGCAAAGCAATAGTAATCGTATTAATCAGTGCATTCATCAAAGAGTGATGTGCACCTGTTGTGAAAAGCGAAGAATATAATTTAGTAGAAAAGCCTGTCCAGTTACCCAAAACTTTAGCTTCAGTAAATGAATAAATGACGATAATTACGATGGGAGAATAAAGCAACAACAGCAATATCCACAAATAAGTCTGTGCAAATATTTTCTTTACCATAGCCCACCTCCTTCGTTAGAGTTATCTTTATCATCTGTACTGAAAAGTGAAGTAGCGGCTATCAGCAACAACATTATCAACGAAAGTGCTGCTCCATAATTCCACATACTGTTATTTATATTCTCCTGAATGGTCGTACCAAAAAGTTTTATATTGTTCATCGTCAGCAATTCGGCAATAGCGAACGTCGAAATAGTCGGCATAAAAACCATCATGATCCCACTCATCACGCCCGGCATGGAAAGCGGAAGCACTGCTTTCAGAAAAACTTGCAGGGGATTGGCTCCCAAATCCTGCGCCGCCTCAATATAGCTATGATCCATTTTTTGCAACGTATTATAAATAGGATAAATCATAAAAGGGATAAAGTTATACACCATACCGAATATCAATGCTCCTTCACCCAACGGTACACTGAAGAAGTCGAACAGAGCAACAGTAGCTAGAGTCCGCACAAGAATATTTACCCACATCGGCAGGATAAACAATACGACCATTGTTCTAGAACGGTTCAGTTTGCTGTTACTAAGTATCCAGGCAGCGGGATAACCCAGCAAAATACAAATAAGTGTAGTAATGATGGCAATACCTATGGAGTAGACGAAGGTATTGATTGCTTCGGGATGTTCGAAAAACTTCTGAAAATTGGCAAACGTCAGATGCCCGTTATCATCAGTAAAAGCATACACAACAATTAGGACCAACGGTATAATCACAAAGATCGCCGAAAAAATAATGTAAGGGAGGGTCCAACTCTTACGTGATGACAAAAAGACTAAAAACCTCTTATTCACTTCCTTTCCTGTTAATCGGTTATTTTAATTACACGAATAGCATCCGGGGGGATAGTAATACCTACACGGTCACCATCATCCCATACATCATTCGTATCTACAAACACATTCTCGTCCCAATCGGAAAAAACAGTCAGATGATAATGATCTCCCTTATAAAGAATAAATTTCACTTCACCTGTCAATGTACCGTCCTCTTCATTATCCTGAAGAACCACTTTGTCAAAGTCTACCTCCACTTTAACATCCTCATTGGATTCTATTCCTTCTACCGGAACACATTCGAAGTTACATCCCAGAAATTCCACATGAGTAGTATCCAGCAATTTACCTTCAAACGTGTTACAGCCACGTTCTTTCTTCATAATATGAATATCAAACGGCTTTACCAACAGACCGACTTCGGCTCCTACTTCGAAATGATGATAATCCTGTACGAGGAATTCATAACCTCCGCAAAGCACGGTCATTTCATAGTGGACACCTTTAAAAATAGAGGTCTGAACAACACCAGTCAACTGCGCCATATCCGAAACGGGGAAGATATAAAGGTCTTCCGGACGAATGACTACATCTACCGGAGTATTCTCACCAAAACCTTCATCTACACATTCAAATTCCGTACCACAGAAACGTACCAGTTTGTCATGTATCATCGTACCGTTAAGAATATTGCTTTCTCCGATAAAATTCGCCACAAACGAATTGATAGGCTCATTATAAATATCAATCGGCGTACCGATCTGCTGAATCTTTCCCTCACTCATTACGACGATAGTATCACTCAAAGTCAATGCTTCCTCTTGATCGTGAGTTACATATACAAATGTAATACCCAAAGATTTATGCATTTCCTTGAGTTCCATCTGCATATCCTTACGCATTTTCAGATCGAGTGCAGCCAACGGTTCATCCAAAAGCAGTACTTCCGGCTCATTGACAATAGCCCGAGCAATAGCCACACGCTGTTGCTGACCACCGGAAAGAGAATCGACATCACGGTATTCATAATCCGTCATACCTACCATTTTCAAAGCAGCTTTCACCTTCTTCCCAATAGTCTGTTTGGGTGTCTTTTTCAACTTTAAACCAAAAGCAATGTTGTCGTATACATTCAAATGCGGAAATAGGGCATATTTCTGAAATACCGTATTCACCGGGCGTTTGTGGGGTGGAGTTTGTGTGATTTCCTTACCCGAAATTCGGATTTCGCCTTCCGAAGCCGTCTGAAAACCGGCAATGAGACGCAACAACGTGGTCTTCCCGCAACCGGAAGGTCCGAGTATTGTAACAAACTCTCCCTTTTTCACGTTCAGAGTCACATCATCCAATGCTGTTTTCTCGCCAAAATACTTCGATACATGGCTCACCTCAATGATGGATTTATCTTCTTGCATATTCATACTAAAGTTTGGGTTGCAAAGGTACACATTTCTGCGGTTTTCACCTACGTGTTAATCTAATATAACAGTGTTTTTCGGTGGCCGAGAGAAAAATAATCTATCTTTGCATAAATATTTATTCACTAATCTTACAAAAGCATGAAAAAGTTTACTTATTTAGTTATTGCAACGGCCGCGTTGGGCATGGTAGCTTGTACCGGTGGAAACAAAGCCGGATACGTTGTCACAGGTACAGTAGAAGGTGCAAGTGACGGTGACACCGTCTATCTTCAGGAAGCCAATGGCAGAAATCTGGTCAAACTCGATACAGCCGTTATCACAAAAGGAACTTTTACCTTTGAAGGTACACAAGATTCTGTTGTCAGCCGTTATATCACTTGTGAAGTGGACGGAGAACCTTTAATGATTGACTTCTTCCTCGAAAACGGAAAGATTAACGTTGCCTTAACCAAAGACAATGATTCTGCTACCGGTACTGCAAACAATGATGCATATCAAATTGTCAGAGCTCAAATCAACGACATCAGCAAAAAAATGAATGCTATCTACCAATCAATGGGTGACAGTTCTTTGAGTGATGAACAGAAAGAAGCCAAGCAAAAAGAGGGTGCCCAACTGGAAGAACAATATGATAAAGCCATCAAAGAAGGCGTACAAAACAATATCACTAACCCGGTCGGCGTATTCTTGTTCAAACAGACCTTCTACAACAACTCTACTGCTGAAAACGAAGCATTACTGCAACAAATTCCGGCTAACTTCCAGAACGATGAAACAATTGTAAAAATCAAAGAACTGACCGACAAGCAGAAAAAAACTGCCGTAGGTACTAAGTTTGTTGACTTCGAAATGCAGACTCCTGACGGAAAAAGTGTGAAATTGTCCGATTACGTAGGTAAGGGTAAAGTGGTATTAGTTGATTTCTGGGCAAGTTGGTGCGGCCCTTGTCGTCGTGAAATGCCAAACTTGGTGGAAGCTTATGCTAAATTCAAAGGCAAAAACTTCGAAATCGTAGGTGTATCTCTCGATCAGGACGGTGCTGCCTGGAAAGAAGCGATCAATAAACTGAACATGACTTGGCCACAAATGTCCGACCTGAAATTCTGGCAAAGTGAAGGCGCACAACTTTACGCCGTAAACAGTATTCCTCACACGGTATTGATCGACGGTGACGGTACAATCATCGCTCGAGGCCTGCACGGAGAAGAACTTCAAACTAAAATAGCAGAAGCCGTAAAATAATAAAAAAGCCTGTCGTTCCTCAGCAAAGACAGTCTCCGACTTTAAATAAATAAGGGAGGTGTGTCAAAATGCGCACCTTCTTTTTTTTAAGCACAAAGCCCCGACTTT
>CAUHML010000190.1 GCA_959606905.1 uncultured Bacteroides sp.
GCCGCCGAGAAATGGGGCGTGACACCTCGTAGGGTAAATTATTATTGTGCCGGAGGACGTATCCCCGGCGCTGTAAAAATGGCCGGTATTTGGCTGATTCCAAAAGACGCTGAAAAGCCGATAGATATGAGAACAAAACAAGGAAAGGGTAAAATATGAAAAATATACTGTTAATTGAAGATGAAGATAATCTAAATCGTGGTATAAGCCTTAAACTCCAAAAAGAAGGCTACACAGTTTTTTCGGCAGCCACCGTTGCAGAAGGTTTGAGCTTATTTCAAGCCAATACGATTGATCTTGTGATTTGTGATATAGGATTGCCGGACGGCAGCGGGCTAGATTTATGTGCTAGCATTCGCCAGAAAAGTGATGTACTGTTCCTGTTTCTCACGGCCCAGGATACCGAGGTTGATATGATAACAGGATATGAAATGGGTGCAGATGATTATGTGACTAAACCGTTTAGTATGTCGGTTCTTATCTCAAAAATAAGTGCAATGTTGAAGCGGACTGAAAAAACAATCTCCAATGTTGTGCAAACGGGAGAACTGACATTTTATATAAACGAAAAACGGGTTACCAAAGGTAATGACATAATTTCAATTACGCCAACAGACTGGAAGCTGTTAATGGCGTTTATTGAACATCCTCGTCATATTCTTTCACGGAATCAGCTTCTGGAAAGTTTATGGGATGTCAATAGCGATTATGTTGATGAAAATGCGGTGGCTGTTAATATCCGGCGGCTTAGAGAAAAAATCGAGCCTGATCCATCTAATCCTGTTTACATTAAAAATGTACGAGGCTTGGGATATGTGTGGGAAATGAGGTGCGAAAGACAATGAACTTAAAGAACAGGACTTCTTGTTTGTTCAAAATTGTGCTGTTCATTATATTCAGCATATTTGTAGCGGAGATTATCGTGTTACCTAAAATTGAGCATGATATGCTAAAAGAAGCAGGCAGACAGGAATTAGTGACTGTACAACAGCTATGTGGTGCGGTACTTGAGAAAAATCCTGATGTAGAGCAGGATTTTATTCTGGGATTGCGTCAGCCTACAAAATCTTGGCAGGAAAAAGGCGAACAGATTTTGAACCAATATGGGTATGACGAAGAACATTTATTGGCAGACAATACACTGTATGCCGCTTACATGATTGCATGGAGAAATTGGACGGGATTTTTTCTGATTACCACATTTTTGCTCCTTGCAACTTCACTCTTATATTTTTACAGTATAATCCGCAACAGCAATAGAGAAATCTTGTTGATATTGGAACAATATCTATCAGAGGACTTTTCTTTTGCTTATGGAACAGAAAGAATTGCCAAAGGTCGCATTCACTTTATGAGCAATCAAATTGGTGATCGCTTAAAGCAACTGGGACATCAGATTGTAACGAAAAATACCCGGATTACCGAGGAACGAGAAAGCACAAAAGCACTTGTGACAGATATTTCTCATCAGCTAAAAACACCAATGGCAGCATTGAAAACCTGCTTCTATATATATTTGGATGCTTCTGACGCAGACGAAAAGATGGAATTTCTAAAACGAAGTGAAGCACAGTTGGAAAAACTGGAACAGTTGATTGCAAGCCTTATGAATATTTCCCGATTGGAAACTGCCATGATTTCATTGACTAAAGAACCAATTTTATTAAGTGATTTACTGGTAGATGCTGTGAATGGTGTATACGAAAAAGCAAGGAGAAAAAACATTGAAATTTCCTTGCAGAAAACAGAAAATATTGCATTACAGTTGGACAAGCACTGGACAACCGAAGCGGTCATCAATGTTTTGGATAATGCGGTAAAGTATAGTCCTCAAAACAGCCACATCACGATTTCTATTGAGAAACAACACTTTTATACACTCGTGAAGATCACTGATGAAGGGATTGGTATTTCCCAGAGTGAATACAATAAAATTTTCCAGCGGTTCTATCGTTCTAATCACTCTTATGTGAAGAAAACGGAAGGTAGCGGTGTCGGGTTATATCTGACACGAATGATTTTAGAACGACAGGGAGGTTTGATCCGTGTCGAATCTGTTCCAGAAAAAGGAAGTACATTTATTCTACAATTTAGGAACTGATAAGAGGCCGGAGAAATTCCGGTCTTTTGTTATACAACGGTAAGCTGTTCTGTAAGGTTCCCGTAATACTTCTTTGATACAATAATCATTGTTAAGGGACGGGAGGAAAAAGTTGATATATCAGCATGTACTTAAACAGAACAAGTCACTTTATATTGGCAAAGGAGTATTAAGATGGATATTATTCTTGAAACAAAAGACCTGACCAAAACTTATAAGGCAGGCAACAATCATATTAACGCAGTAGACCATACCTCTATTTGTGTTGAGAGAGGCGATTTTGTAACTATCGTAGGAAAGTCCGGCTCAGGAAAAAGCACATTGCTTCATTTAATCGGCGGACTGGATTATCCTACTTCTGGCGAAGTCTGGATCGATAATGAATGTATAACCAATATGAATGAAGAAGATTTATCCGCATTTCGCAGACGAAAAATCGGTTTCATTTTTCAGGCATTTAATCTTGTCCCCTCGTTGAATGTCTGGGAGAACATCATTTTGCCTATCGGATTGGATGATAGAAAGCCGGATATGGTTTATCTGAAAGAAATTATTGAATTGCTTGGATTGGGCGAGAAGCTGAATAATCTTCCTAACACATTGTCTGGAGGTCAGCAACAGAGAGTGGCGATTGCCAGAGCATTGGCAACGAAGCCCGCCATTGTCTTGGCAGACGAGCCGACTGGAAATCTTGATTCTAAGACAAGTGATGAGGTAATGGCACTTTTGAAAACATCTGCTATGAAGTATGAGCAGACGCTCATTGTAATTACTCATAATGAAGATATTGCACAAATGGGAAATCGAAAACTGGTAATTGCAGATGGTAAGGTGGTGGAACAATGAAAACAATTTATCATTTAGCTATCAGTCGATTGAAATATAATAAAGGAAGATCCCTGCTTACCATAGTTGCAATTACTCTTATGACAACACTGCTCATGTCTATCGGCAGTTCTGCACTTACGATTATTCGACATCAGCAGTTAGAGATAGCGGAAAATGCCAGAAATTATCATGCAGCTTTCAAAGGCACTACTACAGATCAGATATTTATTCTTGAAAATCACACGGATGTAGAATCACTTTCTACAAGGGAAAGTGTAGCGTCCATAGAACTGCCTAAATTAAATGCTTTTCTTAATTTTGATTCCATAAGAAAAGGTTCTATTGACCAGATTCAGTTAGCTGATGGAAAAATGCCTGCGGAGGTGGATGAAATTGCGGGGCCTCCGGCACTTTTTGAAAGGTTAGGTGTTGTACCGAAAATCGGTCAGAGGTTTCAGCTTCCGTTGCGTATTCAGGGTGGCAAAGTGGAAAACTTTGACTTCACAATTACTGGTATTTTAGAGCAAGCGGACATTTCAAAGTTGAATGTCAACGAAACGCGTCTTGTCTATGGAGCTTTTGTATCCGAAAAATTTGTTGAACAACATATTGCCCCAGAGGATAGGGCTTATACAGCTTATATACGGATTGTAAACGAAAATAAACATTCAAAAGATGAGATTGAGACAATTATATCTGAAATTGCAGAGGACGTAGGACTGAACAAGTCAGACATTTCTTTTAATGAACAATACCTAACATATATGACCAACCCCGGAACACAAGAAAGAAATGTTATGATTGGACTTGGATTGGTGGTGGTATTTCTTGGTGGCATGGTAATTTACAGCATTTATTATGTTTCTGTCATTTCCAATATACAAGAGATGGGGAAGCTAAAGGCTCTTGGTGCTACCAAAAAACATATTCGCCGCTTACTATTTACAGAAAGCCTTGCACAGTCTTTTATCGGAATCCCCTGTGGAATCTTACTTGGATACCTGGCAACCGTATTCTTGTTCAGAATGGTTATTCTTTCCGATTCTACCCTTGAGGATACATTCTGGCACTGGCAGGCTGCTATTTGTGTTATCGTGGTTGTTTTGCTTACGGTTGGGGTTTCTATCCGAAAGCCATTAAAAATGGCGTCAGGGATTTCTCCTGTGGAAGCAATGCGGTATCAAGAACCGACAGGGAAACAAAAAAGGAAAAAATCTTATAAAACACTTTCTGTATCAAAGCTAAGTTGGGCAACTATACAAAGAAATAAGCGAAGAACTGTGGTCACGATACTTGCATTGGGTTGTTCCGGTATTTTGTTTTTAGCAGTAGCCAATATTGCAAACAATATAACTGCGGAAAATTATGCAAGGATGTTGATGCCAAAAGGCGATTTTGAAATTAGCCTTAATTATGCTGAGGACGATCAAGAGTACCCGGAGAATAATCTAAATATAATTCAGCTTCAAAACCCCTTGAACGATGGTCTGAAAACGCAAATCATGTCTTTAGATGGTGTTGAAGGCATTGATGAAAAGCACACAGTTCTGGCAGACGCTGAAAATGTGGAATTGGAAACACAGAGAATAGAGGTTGGTGGAATCAGTGAAAACGATCTGTTATCCCTAAATAAATCACTGAAAAGAGGAACTTTGGATTATGATGAATTGGTTCATTCTAACGGTATAATTTTCACATGGGATATTTTGTTTGAGCAATATGGGTTTGAAATTGGAGATACAATACAGCTTACACTTTATGATGGAAACAAGAAAATTCCTTTTACGGGTACTCTCATGGCAAGTACCAACAGCAGTGATGATACCTTTTTGATTGCCGATGAGGTTTTACAGCAACTAATTACGGAGACAAATCCTGCGAGTGCCATTTACATTACTGTTCAGCCAGAAAAATTTGAAAGTGTAAAGGCACAAATTGATACACTGCAACAGGAAAATACGAAGTTCATGTTCAAATCCTATGATGAAGAACTTGGAATCGCAAAGCAGCTAATCCGCACGATACAATACACAATTTACGGATTACTGATAGTCATTGGAATCATTGGCTACATCAGCCTTATCAATACAATGATTACGAGTATTTTAGTTCGCAAAAAGGAATTGGGAATTTTGCAGGCAATCGGTTTGTCTGATAAGCAACTACGTCAAATGATACACCGGGAAGGAATGTTCTTTACCCTTGGAACCTTAGTATTATCATTAACTATCGGAAATGGACTTGGGTATTTACTGGTACGCATTATTATAAATACTCAAATTCTAACAATTAGTCAATACGAATATCCGATTACCCAAACACTTGTTTTGATAGTTGCAGTAGTCATCGGACAAATTGCAATTACTGTATTTGTAAATCGCTATATTCATAAACAATCGTTAGTTGAAAGAATGCGTGACTAGTTCAATGTAAGAAATTAAAGCACTGTAAAACCATGCAATCTAAAACTTCAAATTAAAAGTCTGCCGCACGACGGTAAAAGAAAAAAAGCCGTCGTACAGCAGACACATTTTCACGCGCCTATGAAGCGGCGGCTTTGATTTTCAGAGCCGCCGTTTCTTTTCGTCTACTTTAAACCAACGACGACCTAACACCGTGTAAATTCACGGCGGCATATAGGAGGATTGCTGCCGTGTCTATTTTTGCCTCTTTTCATAGTACCCATGATCTACATCAATTAAAAAAAGCATAGCGCCCCCTCCGGGTTATTCCGGCTATGTATGCGAAATTTGTTGGAACCTTAACTATT
>CAUHML010000191.1 GCA_959606905.1 uncultured Bacteroides sp.
TTATTTGATAAAATAGTATTATAAGGTTTGCTGCTAAAAGTCTACTTTTGTCAAGCCTAATTAAAATTTGATAATAATCATATAATGTTTAACCGCTAATGAAATGAAAAATGCCTATGAGAAAGGAGTGATATGTATACCAACCACTTTATAGAATAAGGTATATTTAATTTTTCCTCAAAAAGAGAAGTTTAACCTTATATTAAACGGTAGATGCCGCCAGGCAATACCAATTCATTAATCTAAGAAAAATACAAGTATGAATTTAAATTTCAGAAGAACCGCGCTGCTCGTGGGTATCTGTTCGGCTGTCAGCCTGACTTATACTCCGCAACTTTTCGCCGCATCGGTCGATGCAATAGATGCTGTGCAGCAAGCAAAAAAAATCACAGGTACTGTAACAGATGCAATGGGACCGGTTATCGGTGCCAATGTGTTGGAAAAAGGCACCACAAATGGTGTTATTACTGACATTGACGGCAATTTCACATTGAATGTTCAGCCGGGAGCAACGATTGTTGTGTCTTTTATAGGTTATCAGCCGCAAGAAATAGTGGTAGGTAACCAGACTAGTTTCAAGATTCAGCTAAAGGAAGATACGGAATTGTTGGATGAAGTAGTCGTAGTGGGTTACGGTGTACAGAAGAAGAAACTGGTGACAGGTGCTACGGTTGAGGTAAAAGGCGAAGACATCGCAAAATTAAATACTACGCAGGCATTGGGCGCTTTACAAAGCCAGTCTCCGGGTGTAAATATTCAGGCCGTTTCCGGTCAGCCGGGTGATGGGTTTAAAATTAATATTCGTGGTGCTGGTACTAACGGAAATACAGCTCCAGTTTACGTTATTGATGGTGTAGCCGGTGGCGATATTAACGCCTTGAATCCTGCCGATATTGAACGTATTGACGTGTTGAAAGATGCTGCATCTTGTGCAATTTACGGTTCGAGCGGTGCCAACGGTGTTATCCTTATTACTACGAAGCAGGGTAAGGTAGGAAAGGTTTCTGTATCTTATGATGGAAACATAGGTTGGGCAAATATATATAAGATGCCTGATATGTTGAATGCCAAAGAATATATGGCGGTAATGGATCAAGTGGCCTATAATAATGGAGGCCAACCGTATGATTGGTCAAAATTCGTAGATGCTGATTTGCTGACTGCTTATCAGAATGGTACCAATCCTGGTACAGATTGGGTAAAAGAATTCCGGAATAAAAATGCTGTGGTTACTAATCATGCGTTGAATGTAACAGGTGGTTCTGAATTCTCCAAATTTTCGACAGGTATAGGCTATCAGTATCAAGATGGTGCATTCGGTGGTCCGGTGAAGACTGACTATCGTCGTTTTACTTTCCGCATTAATTCTGAGCATGTGATATATCGTAAGGGAGATGTGGATGTGATAAAGTTTGGTGAGAATATATATTATCAGCACAAACAGAATCAAGGTGTGCAGTTAGGTAATCAATATTCGAATGACCTTTCTAATGCTTTGCGTGCTATTCCTCTGATTCCTGTATATAATGAAAATGGTGATTTCTTCATGTATGATGATTTGAAGAATTTTGGAACGAGTGCTAATGGTATACTTGATTATACTGCATATGCTTCTAATCCGATGGCTCACATGGTATATAATCAGGCTGGGAATAATAAGAATAAGAATTTTAATCTGAACACAGCGGCATATCTGGAAGTACAACCACTTAAGAATCTTATTTATAAAGGTCAGGTTAGTTACAAACAATGGTCAAGTTCATGGCGTTCATATCTTCCCGTTTACCAAATTAATAATCAGGGAGATAGCCGTGATAAAGACCAAACGATAAATAACGTGTCTTTGGGTTGGAACTGGAGTTTGACTAATACGTTGAGTTATCGGTTTGATATTACAGACTTACATCATTTTGATGTTTTGGCTGGTACAGAGTATTCTAAATCAAGACCAACTTATGGCGAATCAGTAGAGGCAACCGGTTATAATAGTGCTTTTGGTGACTTTACACATGCTTATTTGCATAATACAGAACGTAAAGCTACTGCTACAGTAAATGGTTATCCCTCGGATTATGGTTCTAAGATGTCTTATTTTGGACGTTTGAATTATGACTTTAAGGAAACTTATATGTTTTCTGCTATCATTCGTGCCGATGGCTCGTCTAAGTTTGCGAAAGGCAATCAATGGGGATATTTCCCATCATTCTCTGCTGGTTGGGTTATTTCAAACGAGGCTTTTATGAAGAATACTGCTTCTTGGCTTGGTTTCTTGAAAGTCCGTGCTGGTTGGGGACAGAATGGTAATGACAATATCCCTAATTCAAATTGGCGTGCCGGTTACGAGTTTGGCGATTATGGTCTTTATACATTTGGCTCGGATAAGAATGGAGGTACAACCGGAGCTTACCCGAATCGTTTGGCTAACCCCGATTTGACATGGGAAACTTCAGAACAGACCAATATCGGTATTGATGCCCGTTTCTTGGATAACCGTCTGAGTTTTACCATGGACTGGTATAGCAAGCAGACGAAAGACTTGTTAGTGGAAGTGGGTACCAATGCGGCTTCCGGTTTCGCTACTCAATATCAAAATGCTGGTACGGTAAAGAATACTGGCCTTGAACTTTCAATGGGCTGGAGAGATCAGATTGGTAAGGAGTTCAAGTATGGGGTGAATGTCAATATGGCCTATAATAAGAATGAAGTAACGGAGGTTAATAACGCCAATCATTTTATTGAAGGCGGTAATGATTTGTTGGCTCAGAGTACGGGTCGGTTTGTCCGTATGGAAGAAGGACATCCTATTGGCTATTTTTATGGTTATAAGACGGATGGTGTCATTCAGAACCAGAATGACTTGCAGGCATATCTTGACCAGAATTGTAAAGGAAATGCGGCAAACTCTAAGCAAGGTGCAAGTATTAAACCGGGTGATTTGAAGTTTGTGGATGTTGATGGAAATGGGGTGATTAATGATGACGATAAGACTGATTTGGGTAATCCTCATCCTGACGTGACAATGGGTCTTACGTTAAGTGCGGAATATAAAGGATTTGATTTCTCTGTAACAACCTATGGCGCTTTTGGTGCACAGGTAGCTCGCTCTTGGCGAAAGTTCTCAGATGGACAGTATGAAAACTATACGACAGAAGTTTACGATTACTGGCATGGCGAAGGAACCTCAAACAGATATCCGCTGCTTGCGCCGGGAAATAGTGGACAGAATTTCCAGGCCATTTCAGATATTTATATTGATGATGCCGACTATGTTCGCATTCAAAATCTGACTATAGGATACGATTTCAAGAGAATTTGGAAGAACTGTCCGTTCCAGCAACTTCGTGTGTATGCTGCTGCACAGAATCTATTTACTTTTACCGGTTATAAAGGGATGGATCCGGAGAATGGTAGAGCCCTCAATGACAAAGAACCGTGGGTAACCGGTGTTGATGTAGGTAACTATCCTCAACCTCGTACTTATATGGTAGGTGTTAATGTTAAATTCTAAAATTGATACACGATGAAAAAAATAGCATATTTAATAGGTGCAGCTTTGATGATAGCAGGAATGTTTGCTTCTTGTAGCTTGGACTCGATGAGTCTGACGGAAAAAGATACGACCAATTTTCCTAAAACGGCTGAAGATGCCAATCAGGCTTTAGCTGCCATATATCAGAACCTGAATAATGTCAATGCTTTTCCACAGCAGTCTTTCTTGTATAATTCTCTGCTGGCTTGCGATGATATGTTGGGTGGTGGTGGTCCCAATGATAAGTTGATGCAATCTTTGGACCTTATTTGTAATACGGGTACAAATGCTACGCAGGATTACTGGGTGGCTCGCTATCAAGGAATCAACCGTGCCAATACGTTGTTGGAGGCTCTTGCTGGTATTGAAATGGATCCGGAAGTAAGAGCGCAGGCTGAGGGCGAAGCCAAGTTCCTTCGTGCTTTTTATTACTACGAGTTGGCTTCCATGTATGGGCGCGTACCTTTGGTGATTACTGCTTTGTTGCCCGAAGATACTACCCCTCCGACTGCCGCTGTTATCTGGGGGCAGATTCTGCAGGATCTTCGCGATGCGGCTGCAAATATGCCGGCTGTTCGCAAGTCGGATGGGCATGTTGATAAATATACGGCTGAAGCTATGTTAGGACGTGCCTGGTTGTATTATACTGGTATGTATGGCAATGGTGAAACTCTGAACGATTTGGTTAGTACGAACTATAGTCCGTTGACTTCAGTTGATTTGCCTGATGGGACAACTTTGACCAAGCAGGATGTGGTTGGGTATATTGATGATTGTGTGAATAATTCTGGTTATAGTCTTGTTCCTGAGTTTCGTAATTTGTGGGCATATACCAATAAATGTACGGTAGAAGATTTTCCGTTTACTGCCGGTCAGGGATTGAAGTGGGTAGAAGATGATGCAGCGGTAAATCCCGAATCCATGTTTGCCATTAAATATAATAAACTTGCATCTTGGAGCACTACTATCGGTTATGGTAACGGTTATGCTCTGCATTTTGGTGTACGTGGCAATGATCAGGCCAATTCTTTCCCCTTCGGACAAGGATGGGGTGCCGGTCCTGTAGCTCCCAATCTTTATAATGATTGGAGTGTGGCAGAACAAGATGATGCCCGTCGTCCGGCCTCCGTATTCAAGACGGAGGATATGCCGAGTTATAATAAAGGTGGTGGTGACGGCTTTATCCAAGAAACGGATTATTATCAGATGAAAATAGGTTCTATCATGGCTTATAGTACGGATGCGGCTGGAAATAAAACGATTGAGCCGGTATTTGAGAAGATAATGTATGGTGCCGACGGCTGGATTAATGATAATCTGATGCAAACCGGTTCTATTCATGATTTGGTTTTGATTCGTTTTGCGGATGTATTGTTGATGCAGTCTGAATTGAAGGAAGATGTTTCCGGTATAAACAGAGTGCGTAGTCGTGCCGGACTTGAACCTATTGGTACATATTCGTTGGCTGCATTGCAGAATGAACGCCGTTGGGAATTATGTTTTGAAGGTACTCGCTGGAACGATATTCGCCGTTGGCATATTGCTGCCGATGCCCTTGAAAGACAGACGGGAGCAAAGGTTTATACAAATGGGGCTGAAAGCCGTAATGTGGCGCAGAACGGTGGTTATGCCGCACGTTATAAGGCTACGGCAGGTTTCCAGAAGATTCCCGAAAACCAAGTCCTCTTGAATGAAGGAAAGGTAGAACAAAATGAAGGTTATACGGATGCAAGTGCTGAGTATAATGGTTGGCAAGAATAGAATATGAATTTAAAATGAAAAAAGATATGAAAAAGATATTATTCGCAATACCTTTGTTTGCAATGCTGCTGGTGGCTTGCGATCCGATAGTGGATGAAATCAGTCCGGATCCCAATGTCACACCGGAAAATCTTACTTTTGAACTTGTGGCCAAGAACCAGGGAAACAACAACATTCAGATTGTTCCTACTCCGTCACGTTATGTGAAGGTTTATGATGCTACGTCTGATACCAAGTTGGCAGAAGGTACGGCTCCGTCGGTTCAAGTAGCTCCTCCTAATAAAGAATTGCAAGTATATGTAACAACCATTAATTCGGACGGCTCCATAACAAAATCGGCTTCCAAATCAATAGCAGTAACGGAGTATACAGATCTTCCCGCTATTTATGC
>CAUHML010000192.1 GCA_959606905.1 uncultured Bacteroides sp.
TCCGGACCGAAACCGATTTCCGGCGTTAATGTAATAATAGCTTTTCCTGCTTTATCCTTAGTCACGACCTTACCTTCCCGTGTAACAGCAACAATAGATTCATCCGACGAAGTCCATTGCACATTAGCATTGGTTGCATTTTCAGGTGCAATACTCCAAGAGAGTTGCAGTTCTTTGTTCTTCAGCAGACAAATTGTTTTATTCCCTGCATCATATTGAGTTTCGTTAAGAGTAATGGTGGATACTGTAATCATTTCGTCCATCTTTCCTCCTAAATCCTTATCATCATCACATGAAGTCAGACCTAAAAACGAACAAGCCGCCAGTCCAACAAAATATTTTATATAATCTCTTTTCATGATTCTTATTCTTTAAGTTATTCAGACTTGATTATTGCCATCCCGGATTCTGTCCTAAGTTCGGATTCAACTGACACTGATCTACCGGAAGCGGATACAGGTCATTTTTACCACCCCAGCGCCGACTATTTTCCAAGATCAAACAGCCATCGGAGTCTTTTGCCATATTAGAAGCGCCAGCCCATGAAGTCGCAAAATCAGTTCCTGTCCATTTCACTCCTAGAATAGGTTTAGGCATCTCTACAATAGCAGTATTCCAACGCTTCAAATCATCAACTCGGAAACCTTCATTGTACAATTCGATGGTACGTTCACGACGGATTTCCTCTCGCATATTCAAACTGTTTTCTGAAGCAAAAGACGTAGTCAGTTTAGGCATATCCGGGTTTACACGGAGACGAACCAAATTCAACGAGATATTCAAAGCATCATCCAAAGCTTTGCCGGTGGTTCCCAACTCATACATAGCTTCTGCATAATTCAATAAAACTTCTGCATAACGAATAATCGGAAAGTCGTAACCTTCAAATGTATCAGCCACCTTACGTTCCGTACCCCATTTTTGGTTTTGATAACCGGAACCTTGGAATACATTACATGTAATGGCATTGGTCGCATCTTCCCCATCCATACCTTTCCAGTCAATACGCGGTTTGTCGTTATCCCAATATTTAGTGCCATGAGCCAGAAGACAGTTCTTCATGCGATTATCACGATTTTCAAATTCCGTAGTCAGACCTCCATAACCTTTAAAGACATCAGCACTCTTGGCATGGTCAATAGGTAGCCCATTGCTACAAAGATACATATTCACAAATTTACGATTAATATATTGCACGTTCGCTACACAACCATGTGTGATATTAGTCCCGATCGGAGCAATCGTTTCATCATGACGACGATAGAATATATATTCTTTATTGGCACTCTTAGTCAGATTCGCAGGATTAGACTGTACATTCTCTAAAATGAACAGGTATTTATAAGCCATCTCTCCCAATGCTGCTGGTTTGAATAGCTCGAATTGCTTACTGTCGATAACTTTTTTCGCCGCATCCGCTGCAATACTCAACAATGCTTTGCCACGTTCTTCATTATTGCGGTTTTGTTGCCATGTGCCTTCATATAAAGCGACACGTGAAAGGAATGCATAAGCTCCCCATTTTGAAATACGCCCTTCATCGTCTGTCGTAATTGTTTCCGGCAATACTTCAGCCGCATCCTTCAAATCCTGAATCACGAAGTCAATCACTTCGCTACGGTCATTGCGGCTCATGCGTAACTCGGGTGAAGTAATATCCAACGGTTCTTTAGTGATAATCACATTGCCAAACAATTGCACCAAATCAAAATAAGAATAAGCACGGAAGAACTTCGCTTCTGCTACATAGCGACTAATATCACCGTTACCGGAAAAAGACGCCGCTTTTTGCAGCAACAAATTGCAACGGCGGATATGGGCATAATTGCTGGTATAGTTACCGTCTGAAGTAGGAATCGGATTACTACCATTGCTGTACATATTTACAGAACTGGAAGTCATCAAGTCCGAACGCCAGTCAGAATGTGCACCATCAGAAATAACAGACTTGAAATCACGGGTCCAACCATAGAAATTAGTTGCAAAATATTTAAAATCATCTGCTGCCCCCCATAAGTTGCCATCTGCCAGTTGGTCCTGCGGATCAAGATCCAGACACGAATTCAGTGTCAGACCAAGCGATAAAATTAAAAAAGCTTTCTTATATAGTTTCATATTCTTCATACATTAAAAAGTTAGATTTAATCCGAAAGTCACTGTACGGACAAAGGGGAAACGTCCTGCTGCTGATACCTTACGGCTAGCCTCCGGATCCCATCCGTCGTTAATCTTAGAATATTCCCACAGATCAGCACCTGCTACATATATACGACAAGAGCTAATAGCCTTCGTTTTAGCTAAAAAGGCAGAAGGTACATTGTATCCCAATGTCACATTTTTCAGACGAATGTAAGAACCATCTTCCACTGACCAGGAAGAAGCCTGATAGTTGTAGTCATTGATTTCATTCTTATTACTATATGTCGGATAATAAGCACCCCGGTTCTCCGGACTCCACGTGTTACCTACCGATTGATTCGAAGTGTTCAGATATAATGCTTTCATCGGTATACGCCAAATCTCATTACCGTTATTATCTCCCGTACGGAAGATTGTACGTTGAGCAGCACCCTGGAAAACCAATGATAAATCAAATCCCTTCCATTCTGCTCCTACATTAAAAGAGAAAGAGATTTTCGGATCATCTGTACCTAAATAAACAATATCATTCTGATCCAGTTTGCCGTCATTATTTACGTCAGCATACATATTATCTCCCAAACGGAAGTTTTGTTCTGTCAATCCGATAGTATTACCAGTCAGGAAGCGATATAGATATTTTTGACGTTCTTCTTCTGTCTGTGCTTTGCCGGCATAACGCAAACCAAAAATACTATTCAACGGATAACCTTGCTGTTTATCAACAAAACCGGATTTCAGAACTGAAACTGCACCAATATCCGTCAGTTTATTCGTATTAAAAGAATAAGTACCTCCTACATGATAAGTGAAGTCTTTTCCAATCTTATCAGACCAGTTTACCATGACTTCCCATCCATGTGATCTGAATTTTCCATTGTTTGACATACCTGCGTTATCACCCAGAACTCCCGGATAAGAAACATTAATCAACATATTATCATTACGTTTCATGTATACTTCGGCAGTACCTGTCAGACGGGAATTGAACAAGGAAAAATCCAATCCTAAATTATAGTTCTTAATGCGTTCCCATTCACGTCCCAGAGAAGCGATTTTACCATTCGTATCTATGATAGTGCCTTTGTTAGGACCGATATAAGCTCCGCTTTGAGATTCAAATTTATAGAATTGTGTACCATCATATCGATCAATACCACTCTGGTTACCAACTTCACCATAAGAAAGACGGATTTTCAAATCGTTCAACCATTTGATGTTCTTCATAAACGCCTCTTCCGTAATACGCCATCCACCGGATATTCCATAAAAGAAGTCCCAGCGATTTTCCGGTTTAAACTTGGAAGAACCATCATAACGCATATTTACTTCCAATAAGTATTTTGACTTATAATTATAGTTTAAACGAGAATAGTAGGACATCACAGCCTCATGCCACTTTGTACCATGTTTATCTGTCAGATTTACCAAACCTGCCCCATTTACAGTTTCCAACGAGTTCTGTATATCTTTCACCAATACACCAAAATAATCGTATTCTTTCAATTCATATTGAGCACCAACCATTGCACTTACATTATGATGCTGCGCAAATGTATTATGATAATCAACATAACCTGCCATAGAATAGAAGTCTGTACGCGAACTTGTTTTCTCGTAAGACGACTCTTCCTGTTTGTAACCGTCAGCCTTAGTGTTTATCTTGGTTCCCGCATAATTATAAGAAGTAATAGCCATCTTCTTTATATCACGTGAAGCTACTCCGGAGTTATAACCGAGATTTGCTACTACATCCAGATGTTTATTAATATTGTAAGTGAATTTCTCACTGATATTAATTTCAGATACTTTCAGTTTATTATCTCCACCCAGTTCGGCAAACCAAATCGGTGACAACCAAGTTCCCCACGAATAAGGTTTTCCATCAATCGTAGAAGCCGGAAGTCCCGGTTGCGGATAACTGGAAGTCAATGTTCTATTCAGTTGTGAAGGAGCCACCTGATCCTGACGGTTATAGGCTATCACAGATTCAATAGAAAAGTTATCAAAGACTTTCAGTTTATTAGTCAAACGAAGATTGAAACGCTGATTGTTATTATTTCCCCACTTCAAGTTACTGTCATCATACATATACCCTACGGACAAGCGATATAAATTCTTTTCTGTACCTCCGGAAACAGCTAAGTCATGTTGCGTAGAATAAGAATTGCCGAACAACACGTCTTGCCAGTTGGTATCCATGAACACGAAATCCATTACATCTGAATAGCTGGGAGCAAAAGGATTTGCACTGTGATCCAAATCAATGTATTTACCTTCATTAGCCAATGCCATTTTCGCATATTTCACCCATGAGTAAGAATCCGGCTGACCATCGTTCTGACAAGTCTGTAACACTGCATTTGCCCACTCGTTCATAGTCATCAGCTTCGGCTGCAATCCCACCATCTTGTAAGTGTATGAACCGCTATATTCTATTCTCGCTTTTCCTTCCTTTGCCTGCTTAGTGGTTACCAATACCACACCACCTGCAGCCCGGGAACCATAAATAGCAGCCGATGCATCTTTCAGAAAATTGATAGACTGAATATCAGAAGGGTTGATATTACGCAGTGCATTTACACCATCATAAGCAACTCCGTCAATAACGATCAATGGCTCCGCATTATTTGCAGAAACAGAACCACGCAATTTCAAGCCCCAGCTCTCATCTCCCGGAGCTGCCGAATTGCGAGTGATCGTAACACCCGGAACCTGACCTTGCATTGCCTGTAACGGACTTGACATCGTTCCTTTATTCTTCAACATTTTATCAGATACCACTGTTACAGCACCAGTCAATGTCTCCTTCTTTTGTGAACCGTATCCCACTACCACAACTTCGTCCAATACTTCGCTATCTTCCTGCAATTTTACATTTATCACAGTTTGTGCAGCCACATCTATAATTTGATCCTTATAACCAATATAGCTGAATTTCAACTTAGCTCCAGCAGGTACACCAATCGTATAATTTCCGTCAATATCCGTAATAGTTCCTTCTGTTCCTCCTATTACAGTAATATTCACACCAATCAATGGTTCGCCTGTTGCATCAACGACTTGACCTTTCACTTTCTTTTGAGCCTGTGCCACTACTTGACTATCTTTCATGTTTGTATCGGCCCACGCCTTTGAAACAGGACAAAGTCCCAGCATTAATCCTAACGCAAACACCGCTGTTTTGTTAGGTCGCGAATTAAATATTAATCCTCTTCGTTTCATAAAATTAAATTTGAGGTTTAAAAATAGTATTAAATTTTTGTTCTCTAAAATAAGGCGAGGCATACAAATACCTCTTTGTAAATTCTGACTCCTTTTCCATAAGCACAAAGGGTTATTTATTAATGAATAAGATTATATACAATTCCGGAAAAACTCGCGCATTTCACGACGTCCCAGAAACAGATGGTTTTCCACCGTCCTGCAACTTAAATTCAGTTCATTTGCGATTTCCGGAGACGTTTTATTTTCGAAGCGGTTCAATGTATAAATTAACCGACGTTGTTCGGGCAT
>CAUHML010000193.1 GCA_959606905.1 uncultured Bacteroides sp.
CCGAAAACGTCATTGGTGATTGATGATCTGATCCATGATATTACGCAGGAATATAACATGACGACCATTATCAATACGCATGATATGAACTCTGTATTGGGAATTGGTGAGAAGGTGATTTATATTTATGAGGGACATAAAGAGTGGGAAGGTACGAAAGATGATATCTTTACTTCTACCAATGAACGACTGAATAACTTTATCTTTGCTTCAGACTTGCTCCGTAAGGTGAAGGACGTCGAAGTGCAAGGAATGGAAGGGTAATAAAAAAACTTCTGTCATCGGGTGACAGAAGTTTCTTTTTTTCTTAGCTATATTAGCGTCGGCAATTAAGCTCTAGGTCTAGCTTCTTTAACTACCATGGTACGGCCCATGTACTCGGCTCCGTTCAATTCTGCAATAGCCTTGGCAGCGGCAGCATCGTCTTCCATTTCGATGAAAGCGAATCCTTTGGATCTACCGGTTTCACGGTCCATAACAACTTTAACTGATGATACTGCTCCGTAATCTTCCATCACTTGTTGCAGATCTCCTTCCTTAACACGGTAGTTAAGGTTTCCAACATAAATGTTCATAATGAAAATGATAAAAAATAAATAAATGAATAAAACTCTCTGGATAGATGGTTACTAATAAAAAGATTAAAACGACAGAGAGTTTACAAATGCGTTTTGGTAACGGAAGTAAAAACCTTGTAATCAAATCGAGAAACTAATGGTCCATCAATCCGCAACAAAGAAAAGAATAATTTTTGGATTAACCATCTTTTTGGAAAGTTAATTTGCGGATTATCAGAAAAAAAGTAGGCCGGGGGAACCTGGCGGGGTGGGTGTTGATGGTGATTTTATCTTGTTTATAGATGGAATATCAGTGAAATATCGATAAAAGATGTGTGAAAGATGGGTGGCGTTGCTGAAATAAATCTGCAATGTCTTTTGAAATTTGAAAGATTAGCACTAATTTTGCACCCTCTTTGAGTATAGAACAAAGTATAAATCAAATAAATAATTGTCAGAATGAACGTTTCATTACAAAACATTGACAAAGTAAGCGCAGAGCTTACTGTAAAGCTTGAGAAAGCCGATTATCAGGAGAAAGTAGACAAAGAGTTGAAATCACTCCGTCAGAAGGCACAGATTCCGGGATTCCGTAAAGGTATGGTGCCGACAAGTCTTATTAAAAAGATGTATGGTAAATCGGTGATTGCAGAGGTTGTGAATAAGGCATTGCAAGAAGCTGTTTACAATTATATTAAAGATAATAAGGTGAATATGTTGGGCGAGCCGTTGCCTAATGAAGAAAAGCAGCAGAATATTGATTTCGATACAATGGAAGAGTTCGATTTCGTGTTCGATATCGCTTTGGCACCTGAATTTAAAGCAGAAGTAAGCGCTAAAGATAAAGTAGATTATTATTCTATCGAAGTTTCTGAAGAAATGATCGACAACCAGGTGAAGATGTACACTCAACGCACTGGTAAGTATGATAAGGTAGATGCTTACGAAGATAATGATATGTTGAAAGGTCTGCTGGCACAGTTGGACGAAGAAGGCAATACAAAAGAAGGTGGTATTCAGGTAGAAGCTGCTGTGTTGATGCCTGCTTATATGAAGAATGACGATCAGAAAGCTATTTTTGCTAACGCAAAAGTAAATGATGTATTGGTGTTCAATCCGAATGTTGCTTATGACGGACATGCTGCTGAACTGGGTTCTTTGTTGAAGATCGACAAGGAAATCGCTAAAGACGTTAAGTCTGACTTCAGCTTCCAGGTAGAAGAAATCACTCGTTTTGTTCCGGGTGAATTGACACAGGAAGTGTTCGACCAGGCATTCGGCGAAGGTGTTGTGAAGACTGAAGAAGAATTCCGCGCTAAGATTAAAGAAGAAATTGCAGCAAGATTTGTTGCTGACAGCGATTATAAGTTCCTGATCGATATTCGCAAAGTGATGATGGAAAAAGTAGGTAAGTTGGAATTCTCTGACGCTTTGCTGAAACGTATCATGTTGCTGAACAACGAAGAAAAGGGCGAAGAATATGTTGCTGAAAACTATGATAAGAGCATCGAGGAACTGACTTGGCACCTGATTAAGGAACAGTTGGTTGAAGCAAACGATATCAAAGTAGAACAGGAAGATGTTCTGAAGATGGCTAGAGAAACAACGAAGGCACAGTTTGCTCAATACGGTATGTTGTCTATCCCTGATGATGTGCTTGACAACTATGCACAGGAGATGTTGAAGAAGAAAGAAACTATCAATAATTTGGTAAGTCGTGTTGTAGAAGTGAAGCTGGCTGCTGCTCTGAAAGCGCAGGTTACTTTGGAAAACAAGAACGTTTCAATCGAAGAATTCAATAAGATGTTTGAATAATCATTCGGTTGAATAGAATATAAAGTCACAGAAACACAGAGTTTTTATAAAATTATAACTCTGTGTTTTTTTGTGTCTCTGTATTCTTTTTCGTTTCTTTGTACTTACGTTTATTTTTAATTAATAAGAAAGGAACAATAACATGGATGATTTTAGAAAATACGCAACCAAGCATTTAGGAATGAATGGCATGGTATTGGATGATGTGATTAAATCGCAGGCCGGGTATTTGAATCCCTATATTCTGGAAGAAAGACAGTTGAACGTTACTCAACTCGACGTTTTCTCCCGTTTGATGATGGACCGCATCATTTTCCTCGGTACACAAGTAGATGACTATACAGCGAATACGCTTCAGGCACAGTTGCTGTATCTGGATTCTGTTGATCCGGGTAAGGATATCTCTATCTATATCAACTCTCCGGGTGGAAGTGTATACGCCGGACTGGGCATTTATGATACGATGCAGTTTATTTCAAGTGATGTTGCTACCATCTGTACAGGTATGGCAGCTTCAATGGCGGCTGTACTGCTTGTTGCCGGTGCTGAAGGCAAACGTTCTGCGTTGCCTCATTCACGTGTGATGATTCACCAGCCGATGGGTGGTGCGCAAGGACAAGCGTCGGACATTGAAATCACAGCTCGTGAGATTCAGAAATTGAAGAAAGAACTTTATACGATCATCGCCGATCATTCGCATACTGATTTCGATAAAGTATGGGCGGACTCTGACCGCGATTACTGGATGACAGCTCAGGAAGCGAAAGAGTACGGTATGATTGATGAGGTATTGATTAAGAAATAAAAATGGCTGATTCAAAGACAAAGAAAAGGTGTAGCTTCTGTGGACGGTCGGAGAATGAAGTCGGATTCCTGATTACGGGAATGAACGGCTATATCTGCGACAGCTGTGCTACCCAGGCTTATGAGATCACTCAGGAAGCATTGGGCGAAGGCAAGAAAAGCGCGGGAGCTACCAAACTCAATTTAAAAGAACTGCCCAAACCGGTAGAAATCAAGAAATTCCTCGACCAGTATGTGATCGGACAGGATGACGCAAAACGCTTCCTTTCCGTATCGGTCTATAACCATTATAAACGTCTGTTGCAAAAAGACAGCGGGGATGATGTGGAGATTGAAAAGTCGAACATTATTATGGTAGGTAGTACCGGAACCGGAAAAACGTTGCTTGCACGTACGATTGCCAAGCTGCTGCACGTGCCGTTTACTATTGTAGACGCTACGGTGCTGACAGAGGCCGGTTATGTAGGCGAAGATATCGAAAGTATTTTAACCCGTTTGCTTCAGGTGGCAGATTATAATGTACCTGAAGCGGAACAGGGTATTGTGTTTATCGACGAGATCGACAAGATAGCCCGCAAAGGAGATAACCCTTCCATCACTCGCGATGTGAGCGGTGAAGGTGTACAGCAGGGATTGCTGAAATTACTCGAAGGTTCTGTTGTGAACGTACCTCCCCAGGGTGGTCGTAAACATCCGGACCAGAAGATGATTCCGGTAAATACCAAAAATATTCTCTTTATCTGTGGCGGCGCTTTCGATGGTATCGAAAAGAAGATCGCCCAACGGTTGAATACACATGTCGTAGGTTATACGGCGTCGCAGAAAACAGCGACGGTGGACAAGAATAACATGATGCAGTATATCGCTCCGCAGGATTTGAAGTCATTCGGACTGATTCCCGAAATTATCGGACGTCTTCCGGTACTGACTTATTTGAATCCGCTGGATCGGAATGCGCTTCGTGCTATCCTCACCGAACCGAAAAACTCTATCATCAAGCAGTACATCAAACTGTTTGAAATGGATGGTATCAAGCTGACATTTGAAGATGCTGTCTTCGAATATATCGTCGATAAGGCGGTGGAATATAAGCTGGGTGCCCGTGGATTGCGCTCTATTGTGGAAACAATCATGATGGATGTCATGTTTGAAATCCCTTCAGAGGACAAAAAAGAGTATAAGGTGACGCTGGATTATGCAAAGATGCAACTGGAAAAAGCGAATATGGCACGACTACAAACCGCTTAAAATCAAAGAGTAAGGCTACAGAAAATGATCGTAACTGTATTTTCTTGAAAATATTAGTCGCATTTTGCTTGGTAATTACGAAGTTGTTTATAACTTTGTTTGGCTCTCTTGAAGGAGGGAGCCTACTAAAGTTAAACCATGAACTGAATAAAACAACCTAAGTTAAGATGGCAAGGAAGATTAATTTAACAGATGAACTGAAGAAGTGTTTCGGATTTAATAAGTTCAAGGGAAACCAGGAAGCGATCATTAACAACTTGCTCGATGGTAAAGATACCTTTGTACTGATGCCTACCGGTGGCGGGAAATCTTTATGCTATCAGCTACCTTCGCTCTTGATGGAAGGTACGGCAATTGTAATTTCTCCGCTTATTGCGTTGATGAAGAATCAAGTGGATGCAATGCGCAATTTCAGTGAAGAAGATGGCGTCGCCCATTTTATCAATTCTTCATTAAACAAAGGCGCGATAGACCAAGTGAGGTCGGACATCCTTGCCGGAAAGACAAAATTGCTATATGTGGCGCCGGAATCGCTGACGAAAGAAGAAAATGTAGAATTTTTGCGTTCGGTGAAAATTTCGTTCTATGCAGTAGACGAGGCTCACTGTATTTCTGAATGGGGACATGACTTCCGACCGGAATACCGGCGGATTCGCCCTATTATCAACGAAATAGGAAAGGCTCCGTTGATTGCGTTGACCGCAACAGCGACACCAAAGGTGCAGCATGATATCCAGAAAAATCTGGGAATGGTAGATGCTCAAGTTTTCAAATCGTCGTTCAACCGTCCGAACCTTTATTATGAGGTACGCGCGAAGACCGCTAATATTGACAGGGATATTATCAAGTTTATCAAAAACAATCCGGAAAAATCGGGCATTATCTATTGCCTTAGCCGGAAAAAAGTAGAGGAACTTGCTGAAATCCTTCAGGCAAACGGTATCAATGCGCGTCCTTATCATGCCGGGATGGATTCGTTGGCGAGGACTAAGAATCAGGATGATTTCCTGATGGAAAAAGTGGACGTTATTGTAGCAACTATCGCTTTCGGTATGGGAATCGACAAGCCGGATGTAAGGTTTGTGATTCACTACGATATTCCAAAGAGTCTGGAAGGGTATTACCAGGAGACCGGACGTGCCGGTAGAGATGGCGGTGAAGGTCAGTGCATAACCTTTTATACAAACAAAGACT
>CAUHML010000194.1 GCA_959606905.1 uncultured Bacteroides sp.
GTTGCGTTTGCTTTGATAGCAGGAATGAATGTGTATAATGCTCAGCAATCGGATATAATGTCTGATTTGGTACTGGCTAATGTAGAAGCGTTGGCTAGAAATGAAATTTCCAATTGTGATAATGGCTGTTGGGATAATGGAAGTGGGTGTTTGTGTGGAGTTTGGTATCCTGGATGGAAAGAAGCACAATGATTGATTGAGAGCATGTTCAATATTTAGTATGAAATCGTCTTAAACTGATTTCAATAGGTTTTTCTGTCTTTATATTATGGATGTTATTATTCATTATATTCGGATTTTAGTTTAAGACGATTTTATTAATGAATTATTATATAGACTTATTGTTGAATTATGAGAAATATATTGTGTGTGACATTAATCGCTTTATTGGGAGGTTGCACTTCTACTTCCGTAACGGAAAAATATCAAGATAAGCGTAATGATATTATTAATGTAAAAGATAAGGTAATAGAGTTCGAGACTGGAAATGTTTTAATAGGTTCTGTTTCGCGTTTGTATATGTCGAATAAGTGTTTGTTAATAGCTGATCATAAGTCTGTTGATAAACAGATACATATATTCAATAAAAATGATTTTAGTTATCTTACCAGCATTGGAAATTTCGGGGAGGGGCCTGAAGAAATAACAGTGATGGGATGCTTAGCCATAGATGAGGCTCATCATCAATTATATGTTTCAGATCATGCCAAACAAAAGATATTTAGTTATGATATGGATAGTGTAATGGTGGATTCTTTGTATAAGCCTCAAGTAAAGACTGCGATGAACGAAACTTTATTTCCTTCTGAATATCAGTATATAAATGATACTTTATCAATTGCTGTATTAATAAAGCCAACCAGTACTTCTACTTTTAATCAGTTTTTAGGTAGATGGAATATGAACACAGGCGAAATGATTCCTATGAAATACACTCATCCGGATATTCAGAAGAAACGAATAACTTTTGCTGCTTCGGAGAAAGCGGGAATATATGTAGAATGTTATACCCGACATGATTTGATGACCATTTGTTCTTTAGATGGAGAATTGCTATATAATATATATGGTCCTGACTGGGATGGTGGAAATGGCAATAAACTTCAATCCTTTGGTACGGTGATGATAGGAAATGACAAAATATTTGTTTCTTATTGTGGAGAAGATTATGCCAGAGATTCTTTTCCGACAAAGATTCTGGTCTTTGATTTGGAAGGGAATTATCTTAAAACCTTAGAGACTGGATATAAAATATCAGACTGTTGCTATGACTCATTCAATAATAGAATTATTTTGTCTTTGAACGATGTTGTTCAATTTGCCTATTTAGATATTGACGGAATAATATGATGTATTTAATGTAAAATTTGGTAATAATGAAAAGTAAAAAAATGTTTTTGAGTCTTGTGGCTATTATTTTTAGTATATTTATTGGTTATAATATATATAGCGTGGAAAATAGTCAACAGACATTTGATGTTTCTTTTTTGAATATTGAAGCATTGGCGAGTGGCGAAAGTTCCGGTAATTGCCCAGAGTATGGATCTGGTTGTTTAGATGGTGTATGGTGGCCTTCAAAGCGGGAAAAATGGTAACTTACTATTTTTCTTGAAAAAGTATATTAAAAAGTTTTTATACTGCTTTGGATATATTTTGAAGCTAGTATATTTACTTATAGATGCTATAGTTTTGGATTTTGTTGAAGAAGGAATGATATTTTGTTTTTCTGATTATAACGAAATTTTATATGGTAGCTTTTGTAAGGACTATGATTACAAAGAGTGTTAATAAATTAATCTTATTCCTTTTTGTAATTTGTGTTATTGGAATAGTATGGATAACTAATCCAAGTGATTACTTTAGCTTCATTTAAAATATCTTCTGACTCTATAAATCGATCCTATTACTAGTGGACAATATTTTAGTAAATAAATGAGTAAAGGGAGGACGACTCTTTAATATTGGGGAAACTTCGGCAAAAAATGATGTGACTTAAAAATTACCGGACGATTTTTGGTAGCCATAAAGCATTGATAGAAGATGAAATAAATGTTTCCCCTTTATTTAAAAATAAAAAGGTGATAGACGTTCCCTATGAATATTTGCCGACAGCCGTAATTAATTTGTTTGAATCTGGAAGTGTGGGAAAATCGACTGTGGAGTAAATATTATAGTTTTGAAGATTTTTGTGAGTATATCTTCGCTTATATGATAGAAAATGAGCCATTGGAATCCTAAAGAAGAACGTGCTTTTTATATGAAACAAGGTAAACAGGTATTTCTATAAAATGAAAAACAGGACAGAACATTGGGTTAGTATAAAAAAAGGACTTGATAAATTATTATCAGTAGCTTTTTTCTTTTGCATAATTGTAATCGTATGGTTATTATTTCAGGTGATTGGTTTTGTTTCGTTTAAAATTCCTTCTGACTCCATGGAGCCTGCCCTGTTTGCCGGAGATAATATATTGGTGAACAAGTGGGTGATGGGAGGACGCCTATTTGACATTTGGGATGCTTCCGAGAAAAAGAATGTAGAAATATCCCGTTTGCCCGGCTTCGGGAAGGTAAAGCACAATGATGTATTGGTTTTTAATTTCCCTTATCCCGGCCGATGGGACAGCCTGGGACTGAATTTAAAGACTTATTATGTAAAGCGCTGTGTGGCTGTGCCGGGTGATACCTTTGAAATTAGAAATGCACACTATAAGGTGCGTGGATATACGGAAACTCTAGGATGCGTAGCTTCACAGGACAGGTTGCAACAGCTTCAGTTGGCCGGAGAGGAACGAAATTGGGGCATAGTGATGAGGGCTTATCCCAATGATAGTTTGGTGAATTGGACGATAAAGGAGTTCGGCCCTTTTTATATTCCGGCTAAAGGTACGAGTGTGAAAATGAATACTGTTAACCGGATATTGTATAAGAATGCGATAGAGTGGGAGCAGAAAAAGAAATTGGTGCAACAGGGAGATTCATTTCTGTTGAACGATAGTATCATACAGGAATATCAGTTTAAGGAAGATTACTATTTTGTAACAGGCGACAAAGTAATGAATTCCAAAGATTCCCGTTATTGGGGATTGTTACCCAAAAAGTTTATTGTGGGAAAAGCGACATTGATATGGAAGTCCGTTGATTTGGATACGGATGAGATTCGTTGGAACAGGGTATTTAAAAGAATAGAATAATAGTAAGAAGCCAGATGAAATATTGTATAGTCAGCATCATGATAATTTGCTCTTCCTTCCTTTCGGTAAGTTGTACGGATAAGGCATTGGAAGACTCTTTGAAGTTGAGTGGTGAAAATCGCGCAGAATTAGAGCGTGTACTTTTACACTACAAAG
Source organism: uncultured Bacteroides sp. (assembly GCA_959606905.1). The sequence goes on from CAUHML010000194.1 coordinate 3,348, forward strand.
ACAATCCTAAAAAGAAGAAAGCTGCTGAATTCTTGATACGGAACATGAAATGGTGTCATGCCGAGGATTCTCCGTTTATGGATATATATTACAAGCAAGTAGATCGTTTACAGGCGAATGACAGCATATATGCAGAAGAGATGATTGCTTTCTATGATTCGATTTATAAACCGGAGTGGTTTCAAAATATGACTGTAACTTTCGATTTATGTACCATGAAGGCGGATTATTTAATAGATCACATAGACAGGGCTTTTCAGGCATGGCAGTCGCCTTGGGCAAAAGCATTGTCATTGGATGAATTTTGCGAATATATTCTTCCGCATCGTTTAGGGAATGAACCATTGGAGCCGTGGATGGCCATGTATCAGAAAACGTTTAAGTCTGTAGCGGATACAATGTATAATAGGAAGGTGGACGAGTTGTATGAAGTAATCAGCTGGATGGTTGTGGGGCACAGATATTATACACCTTCGTATGTGCCCGATCTAAGGCCTTCATCTTTGTTAGGGATAAAAGTGGGGGCATGTCCGGCCTATACGGCATTGGGAAGGTACATTTATAGAAGTATCGGTGTTCCCGTTGTTTCTGACTTTACTCCGAACTGGGCAAATCATGCCATGGGGCATGAATGGATTTCTATTATGGCAGATGGTAAATGTTATCCTATAATGCCGGGGAGTCCCTGCCGTTTTGGAAATCATATAAAAGGCGGAAGCTATCGCATGTCTAAGGCTTACCGCAATACTTACGGTGATCAGGGAGGACTTATAAAGGATGAAGAGGACATACCGCCCTTCTTTAAAAATCGCAGGATAATAGATGTGACGAATCAGTATATAGAGACAACGGACGTAGAGCTTGCTGATTGTTTTGATACAGAAACCAATACGCATTATGCTTATCTGTCTGTTTTTGACTTACGTGACTGGAAAGTGGTGGCGTATGGTGCGAAAAAGGGGGCGGGATATGTGTTCAAAGATATGGCTCGTAATGCAGTATATTTACCGGTTTTTTATTCCAAAGGGAATTATACTCCTGCTTATTATCCTGTAAAGGTGGATGAAAAAGGAAGAGTTTCATATCTGAATCCGGATGTAAAGCATAAGCGGAGAGTTGTTTTGACAAGGAAGTTTATGGATATGAATCCTAAGAAATGGATAAAGGCGATAATAGGAGGGTATTTTGTATTAAGCAGGGAAGCAGCTTTTGCGAATGCTGATACTATCCATATTGATTTATTGAAAGAGTGCAATTATCAGACGGTGACATTGAACAAAGCATATAGGTACATGAAGTACGTGCCACCGGTAAAGACAGAAGGAAACATGGCAGAAATAGAACTATATGATGAAAAAGGGCAGAAGCTGGCCGGTAAGGTTATTGGTAATTATAGACCGGAAAGAATGGATGCTATGGAAACGATGAAAAGGGCTTTTGATGGCAATGTGTTAAGTTCTCCCAAAACGGTGAAAACACAAACTGATGCTTGGGTGGGGCTTGATTTAGGACGTGTCGTTTCTGTTTCGAAATTGGTTTATCTACCCCGCAATGATGATAACTTCATTAAGGAAGGTGAGCTATATGAACTTTTTTACTGGGATAGAGAGTGGAAAAGTTTAGGAAGGCAGGTCGGTAGCAGGCAATTACAGTACCTGGAATATGATAATGTTCCTGATAATGCTTTATTGCTTTTGCGCAATCTGACAAAAGGGAAAGAAGAGCGGATTTTTACATACGAGGACGGGAAACAAGTTTGGTGGTAGAGATGGAAAATAAATGGTCGAAATATGGAATGGCATTGGTAGCAGGCATACCGGTTGCCCTGTGCCTCAGCGTGGTGTGTTGTGGTACGTCTTCACTGCCTGCCGATATATTGGAAGATGACTGGCGGTGGATGTATGGCTGTGGTGTACTCTCCTTGGCAGGCCTTGCACTGCTTGTACTCCTGTTCCCGAAAAGGGTAAAGGAATGTCTGTCGGCTGTCGTTTCATGGGTGTTTATTCTATACGGAGGTATAGAAGCCGTTTGGGGCATCCGCCAGGTATACGGATTTACCTATTCCAACCATTCCCTCTATGCCTTGACCGGCTCGTTCTATAATCCCGGTCCTTACTCAGGCTATCTTGCCATGATATTCCCTGTTTGTCTGCACGAATGGTTAGAGCGGAAAGAGCATAAGAAAACCGTACCTTATTATATTGCAATAGCCGGAATGCTATTGATTCTTTGTGTGTTGCCTGCCGGAATGAGCCGCTCGGCATGGATA
>CAUHML010000195.1 GCA_959606905.1 uncultured Bacteroides sp.
TAGTGTTTTCACGGATAACCCGTTGGCAAGTTATGAAGATTTGGCTGAGGCTATAGAAACCTGTTTGTAGTTTTTAGAGAGGGTAAAATCCCTAAAAATAGGTATTGTCAGATAATGATAAGCTCATTACCTTTGCCATCATAAAAACAGAATCACAACTGACTATACATGCAAATATTAAAGGATAACATACGTAGCCGTATTTTGGATGTAGCCAAACAACAATTTGAGTTGAAAGGTTATTCCAAGACTTCCATGCGTGAGATAGCTGTGGATGTAGGTGTTGGGGTGGGAAATATTTACAACTACTTTAAAAGTAAGGATGAGCTGTTTCATGAAGTTGTTCGTCCGGTTTTGTATGCGTTGGAAATGCTGTTGCAGGAACATCATGGAATACAGGGCGAGGATATTATGATGATGAGGTCGGAAGAATACTTAGAAACCTGTATAAACGAATATATTTCCTTGTATGACACCCACCACAGATTGATGAAAATACTGTTATTTCGTGCGCAAGGTTCTTCATTGGAATGTTTTCGGGAGAATTATACAGACCGTTCAACCGAATTAGTCAAAGTCTGGTTTACGGTGATGCAGAGAAAGTACCCGATGATAAATATAGCTATTCCCGATTTTATAATCCATTTGCATACTGTATGGATGTTTACTATGTTTGAGGAGCTTTTGAGGCATTCAATAGCGAAACAGGAAATGAAAGCTATTTTACACAATTATATTCTATTTGAGATCCAAGGTTGGAGGGCCATTATTCGAATATGACAGGTAAAATTTGTATATACAGACTGGTTGCTACAGTAAGGCAGCAGGAAAGGAGGAAGTCTTTACGGAGGTTTCCTCCTTTTTTTATGAACAAATTTGAATACCGTTCACTAATAATCCGTTTGATATAGTACAATTATATGAAAAAGAAGAAAGAAGGATTGTCCCGTTTGTTAGAGATTGCGGGACAGAAGAAAGGGTTGCTTCTGCTGGCAGGTTTGTTGTCGGTAGGTAGTGCCATGTGTATGCTTGTGCCCTATTGGGCTGTCTATGAGGTGCTGAAAGAGTTGTTGTTGCATGGCAGCAATCCTGTTTTGGCAAATGGAACTGAAATGATACGTTGGGGATGGATCGCACTGGGTGGACTTGTCGGCGGATTGGTTTTGCTGTACGCTGCCCTTATGTCCTCTCATGTAGCCGCATTCCGAATCTTGTATGGGTTGCGTGTCCGTTTATCCGAACATATCGGTAAACTTCCGTTGGGCTATCTGAACAACACTTCCATCGGGTCCATCAAGAAAACGATGGATCAGAACATCGAGAAGATAGAGGGATTCATTGCACATACTATCCCCGATTTGGTAAATGTGATAGCTACGGTGGCAGTGATGTTTGTCATTTTCTTCTCATTAAATGTATGGTTGACAGTGGCGTGTTTGACAGTTGTCGTATTAAGCCTTTTCCTGCAATTTTCCAATTTTATGGGAAAGAAAGCGAAGGAGTTTATGCGTGTCTATTACGATGCACAGGAAAGGATGAGTACTTCTGCTGTACAATATGTTCGTGGAATGCCTATAGTAAAGATTTTTGGGCAAAGTGTATACTCGTTCCGCCAGTTCAATGCAGAGATACAGGCATACAAGACATTTGCTTTGAAATGCTGTGATACCTACCAGAACGGGATGATTGCCTTTACTGTTCTGCTTGGTTCAATGGTGACATTCATTCTTCCAATGGGTATCCTGTTGCTGAATGCCAACCCGCAATCTTTGTCACTGGCTGCGGTATGGTTGTTTTTTATTATTATGGGACCAGGTGTGGCTTCACCTATTTACAAACTGACTTTCTTGGGTGGGAACACACGGGAAATCAATGAGGGGGTAGCACGTATTGACCGCATACTGGAGAGGCAACCTATTCCCGAGCCGGAACATCCACAAGTGCCGGAGAGGTATGATATAGAATTTCGTCATGTGTCATTTTTTTATGAGAACACAGAACAGGGAACACGGACGAAAGTTTTGCATGATATCAATTTCAAGGCACAGCAAGGGGAAATAACTGCGCTCGTAGGACCATCTGGTAGCGGTAAATCGACGGTAGCCAACTTGATACCGCGTTTTTGGGATGTAGAGCAGGGCGAAATCCTTATCGGTGGTGTGAATATCAAGCAAATAGCAACAGCAGAGTTGATGGATACCGTATCGTTTGTCTTTCAAGACACTTTCTTGTTTTATGATACGCTGTATGAAAACATTGCCATCGGTTCTCCTTCTGCCGGTAAAGAAGTGGTGATAGCTGCTGCTGAAGCCGCCCAATGCCATGATTTCATAGAACGGTTGCCAGATGGTTATGATACTAAAATTGGGGATAAAGGTATATTTCTTTCGGGCGGTGAGGCGCAACGGATATGCGTGGCACGCGCCATCTTGAAGAATGCGCCGATACTAGTACTGGACGAAGCCACTGCTTTTGCTGATCCGGAAAACGAGTATAAGATGCAAATGGCCTTGCAGTCTTTGATAAAAGACAAGACGGTTATTGTAATAGCTCACCGTTTGTCTTCTATTGTATCAGCTCATCAGATTGTTGTCATGAAAGAAGGCCGGATTGTGCAATGTGGAAAACATAATATTTTATCTGTGAAAGAGGGGGTATATAAAAGTATGTGGGATGCTTATAGAAACGCTTACCATTGGTCGTTAAACAAGAATTAAACATATATTGATATGAGAAACAAGCATTTATTAAACAGTATTTTGCAGAATACAAGCTGTCCGAAAGGTTTTTGGGGTCGGATGATTTTATGGGGAATGAATCGTTTTCATGCTTCTTTGGCCCGTCGTGGTATGAAACAGGTAAACTGGCAACCGCAATGGACTGTCCTAGATATTGGATGCGGAGGTGGAGCCAACCTGAATCGTTTGTTGAAACAATGTCCTCAAGGAAAGGTTTATGGTATAGATTTATCGGAAGAGAGTGTAGTTTTTGCAAGCAAATACAATGTGAAAGAATTGAATAAACGATGTTTCATACAGCAAGGAAGTGTGTGCTCCTTGCCATACAAAGACGGGACATTTGATGCTGTTACTGCTTTTGAAACAGTCTATTTTTGGTCGCCCATAGAGATAGCGTTGGCTGAGGTGGTACGAGTCTTACGAAAAGGAGGATGCTTCCTTGTCGGCTTGGAAGCAAGCAGTCCTGAACTCGGAAAAATGTGGACTGAACGGATAAAAGGAATGGTGGTATATACAGCCGGAGATTTGAAGGATTTGTTGATAGAGGCCGGATTTTCAACCATTCAGGTTGTTCATAATAAAGAAGAAATGTATATTATCGCACGTAAATGAAAGGAACAGGTATGAATGCGATCAAAAACATTACAATTGGTCATACGAAACGTCTTTGTAGACCAGTAGGTTTAACAGTGCTTGCCAATTTGATTAATATTGTGCCGTTTTGCCTCTCTATTGAGGCGGTACGTATTGTTTTTAATACGTTCGATGGAAGTGGCCGGCCACTTGACACGGTTCGTTTGTGGTATATATTCGGAGTGATGGCTTGTTATATGATAGTCATGGCGTTAGCGGAACGAGCTTCCTATCGTTCCAATTTTAGAGGGGCATATGAGATGAGTGCTTCGGGACGTCTTTCTTTGGCAGAACACTTGCGGAAGCTCTCGTTAGGATTTCTTTCACAACGTGATCCCGGTGACTTGTCGTCTATGCTTATTACCGATTTTTCAATGGCAGAAACCGGAATATCCCATCATTTGCCTCAACTGATGGGGGCTGTAGTTATGCCTGTACTAGCTTTTGCTTCACTAATATGGATAGATTGGCGGATGGCTGTTGCTATGTTTGCCGCTTTACCACTGGCTTTATTCATTTTGTGGGTAAGTACGAGTGTGCAGAAAAAATTGAGTGGAAGTCAGGTTCAGGCCAAAATTAATGCTGGAAGCCGATTTGAAGAATATCTGCAAGGTATCCGGGTGGTGAAAGCTTACAATTTGTTGGGAGCCCATTTTGACCGGTTGCGTGATGCGTTTGCAGAACTGCGCCGTGCCTGTATCCGTCAGGAGGCACAGTTAGGCCCGTTTGTGCTGCTTTCCATTGCTTTGGTGCGTGCCGGGCTGACATTGATGGTACTGTGCGGTACTTATTTGCTATTGAGTGGAGATCTCTCGTTGCCTATTTTTATACTGTTTCTTGTAGTAGGATCTCGTGTGTTTGACCCGTTAACTTCTGCCTTGACCAACTTTGCCGAGTTTCGTTATTTCTCCATTGCTGGAGGGCGTATTTTAACACTGATGGATGAGCCGGAAATGAGAGGAGAACTGCAATCTCCGGTTACAGGTGATATATGTTTTGAACATGTTTCATTTGCCTACCGGGACAAGGAAGTCCTGCATGATGTTTCAATTACGCTTTCCAAAAACTCATTGACTGCCCTTGTCGGTCCTTCCGGAAGTGGAAAAAGTACAGTAATGAAACTTTGCGCCCGTTTTTATGACCCACAGAAAGGACGTGTTTTTTTTGGTGATCTCCCGATGGATAAAATAAATCCGGAAAGTTTGATGAGTCATATCTCTATGGTATTCCAGGATGTCTATCTGTTTCAAGATACGGTACGCAACAACATACGTTTTGGTAAGGCTGGTGCAACGGATGATGAAATTATTGTCGCAGCCCAAAAAGCTTGTTGCCATGATTTTATCATGCAGTTGCCGCAAGGCTATGACACGATGATAGGTGAAGGCGGTTGTACTTTATCCGGAGGAGAAAAACAGCGTATATCCATTGCTCGTGCTGTTCTGAAAGACGCACAAGTCATTCTATTGGACGAAGCAACTGCCTCGCTTGACCCTGAAAATGAAGTGGAAATGCAGAAGGCCATCGATACTCTCATCAAAGGTCGTACTGTTATAACTATCGCTCATAAGCTCAAGACAATCATGAATGCTAATCGGATAATTGTTTTGGACGATGGTCAAGTTAAGGAACAAGGAACACATGATGAATTGATTCGGGTAGATGGTCTTTATGCCCGGCTATGGAAAATTCAGGAAAGTACTTCTGGATGGAATTTATGAGGAATTCTATTTGATTACACAATTGAAAAGAGAATATGAATTACTATTCTCTTTTCAACTTTTCTTAATAGGACTTAAATATGAACAGATGAGAAAAAATATTATTTTGCAGAATATTTTAACGTTGTGAAAATAATGTATTCTCTATCCGAAAGAAGTGTTTTGCGGAAGAGCGGTCGGGTAGTAACAAACCAGATTAAGATTGTTATCAGATCATTGTTCCATGCCTCAAAACAAATATGATATTTCTCGTTTAAATCATTTTTAAGGATTTGTCGGACTTTTATAAAAAACTCCTTTATTGTTTTTTATTTCTATCATTCCGTTGTCTGAATCATACAGGAATGGTGGAAAAGTAAAAAAGACATAAATCTCGGTGTCTTTTAGTTTGTACAGCTTGGGAGTGATCTTTTTACTGATTCCGCTTGGGAATACTTGGTCATCCATTTCGGTAGGAATATAATAATCTGCTCCCTCCCTCAATACATTTTTGCTAATCTTGGCTTCTGCTT
>CAUHML010000196.1 GCA_959606905.1 uncultured Bacteroides sp.
TGGTAAGTTCACACTTCAGAATGTTCCTGATAATGGAACGATCCAAGTAAGTTTCGTGGGGTACAAGACCGTAGATATCCAAGTGAAAGGACAATCTACCGTTAAGATAATCTTGGAGGAGGATACCGAAACACTGGATGAAGTGGTAGTGGTTGGCTATGGCGTTCAGAAAAAAAGTGATGTGACTGGTGCTATGGCACGTGTTACGAGTAAGGTTATAGAGGATCGTCCTGTTCAAAATGCTTTGCAGGCTATGCAAGGACGTGTGACAGGTGTGGATATTACGTCTAATAATCGTCCTGGTGAGTTGGGCGATATTCGTATTCGTGGTAATCGTTCTTTAACTGCGGATAATAATCCTTTATATGTTATTGACGGAATACCTATGTCAGCAGGTTCGATTGCTGATGTTAATCCGAGTGATATTGAATCTATGGAAATTTTGAAAGATGCTTCTGCTACCGCTATTTATGGCTCTCGTGGTGCTAATGGTGTTATCTTGGTGACAACCAAAAAAGGTAAAACGGGTAGAACTACTATTAATTATGATGGCTCATTTAGTTTTGGTTTCTTGGATTCAACAACTGATTATATGAATTCTGGTCAATTGTTGGATTATAATCGTCAGTCAGCTATTACGGGGGGTACTTATAATGGTAGATATGGTGACAACCCTGATCCTGAGCGTGATAAAGCTTTATGGTTGAATCCCAATAATATGTCATATATGGATAAACGATTGGAAAAAGTATATCAGCAAAATGCTGATGGAACTTATTCTTATGATCCTTCACAATTAGAAACAACTGATTGGGGCGAATTGGTGACACGTACAGCATTTACTCATAATCATCAGATTTCTCTTTCAGCAGGAACGGAAACTTCCAAATTGTATGTATCATTGGGATATTTGGATCAGAAAGTACCTATGAAAGACCAAGATTTCAAACGTTATACAGCCAATATAAACGGTGAAATTATTCCGACTAAATGGTTGAAAGTGGGAATGGGATTGAATGCTACTCATTCTATTAAAAATTATGGTATTGTAAGTAATACAAGTAATACAGGAGCAAAAGACTCTTATGGTTTGGCTATGGATATGATGCCATGGGTACCGGCTTATAATGAAGATGGTTCTATACTGGAGGTTGCAAGTGCCGATGATCAGGCTTATCATAATCCTTTGAGAAATATAGATGATGCTTGGAATGAAACACGTTATTATGGCGTGAACTTCTCTTCTTATGCAGAATTGGATTTTGGACAATTTTGGGAACCTTTGAAAGGTGTAAAATGGCGTACGAATTTAGGCGCTCAATATCGTAACTCCCGTGTGGGTAGTTATTATGGTGAGGGATATACTAATCCTTTTAAAAATCCTGCAATGGCTCCTAATGTAGCCAATAATGAGCACAGTCAGAAGTTGTCATGGACATTGGAAAACTTGCTGTATATCAATAAAACAATAAAAGATATTCATTCGGTAAATATTACTTTGTTGCAATCAGCTGAACGTTATCGTACTGAAGGGTTGAACATGCGTGGATATGAAATCACATTTCCTTCTTCTTTGTGGTATAATATTGGTGCATCGAATAATGCAAAATATGCTCCAGGCTCCAATTTTTCTACTTGGTCAAGAGCTTCTTATATGGCACGTGTGAATTATGGATTGATGGATAAATATTTGTTGACTGTTACCGGACGATTTGATGGCGCTTCTATGTTGGCTGCTGGAAACAAATGGGATTTCTTTCCTTCTGCTGCATTGGCATGGCGTATGGAACAAGAGAAATGGATACAGCAAATTAATTGGATTAACCAATTAAAACTTCGTGTAGGATATGGTGTTACAGGTAACTCTGCTGTTAATCCTTATCAAACAGCAGGTTCTGTTACTTCTACCTATGCTAGCATCCCATTTGGTGTGGGCAATGTTTCGTCGAATACTATTGGTACAAAGACTAATATTATGCCTAACTATTCTTTAGGTTGGGAAAAAACTTCATCTTTAAATGTTGGTGTTGATTTTGGAGTCTTGGAGAATCGTATTAGTGGTAGTGTTGAATATTATATTGCTAAGACTTCTGATTTGCTGATGAATCAGTCTATTCCGGTAATTACCGGTTATGCACAAATCTTGAATAATGTAGGTAAGACAGAAAATAGAGGTTTTGAAGTTTCGTTGTCAACTGTAAATGTTAAAACAAAAGACTTCACATGGCAAACGGATTGGACTTTCTCTTTGAATAATGAAAAAATTAAAGAATTGGCCGGTGGTGCTACGTATGATTCAACAGGTCCTTGGATGGTGGGTGAGCCTTTGAATAGTTTTTATGATTTCCAGTATGACCGCATTTGGCAAAATACTCAGGAGGATAATCATTTGATGGATGTTTATCGTTCTTTGGGATTGACTTTCCTTCCTGGACAATATAAGATTGTGGATCAACCATTAGTTGAAGTTCCACAAGGTACAGAAGGATCAAAGACTGTAGAAATAAAAGATGCTGCAGGTAATAAAACAGGTGAAGTTGTTTCCTATATGGATAATGGATTTGGTAAATTTGATGATAATGATAAGAAAATTTATAATAAATCTCCTAAATGGACAGGCGGTATCAATAATTCATTTACCTATAAGAACTGGAATTTGAGTTTCTTTACTTATTTTCGATTTGGTAATACTTATTATGGTCTGACCCAGACTATTGGTCGTCGAATTGAAAAAGATACATGGTCACCAACTAATACAGATGCAAAGTTTGCTCAGCCTACTACTGCAACTCGTGAAACTAAATATGACTATGTAAGAAATTATACAAAAGGAAATATGGTTCTTATAAAGAATATAGCTTTGTCTTATACAGTTCCTCAAAGTTGGTTGAAGAAGTGTGGTGCAAGCAGTGCACAGGTATATGCTCAGGTATTGAATCCGTTCCTTTTTGGTGGAGAATTGGTTAAAGCTGGTATTAATCCGGATGATTTGACTGGTTGGGATGCAGGTAATCATATTGGTGGACAAACTAATAATACTTGTATTACTCGCAGTCTTGTTTTGGGAGTAAGATTGGGCTTCTAATTGATAGTATTGATTTTATAATATGAAGAAAATGAAAAAATATATATTAGCTGGTACATTTGCACTTGCATTGGCAAGTTGTTCTGATAGTTTCTTGGAAGAAAAAATGGTATCTTCCATAACACAGGACTATTTGAATACTGAAATAGGTTTGGATCAATTGATTGTGAGTTCATATAATTCGGTTCGTTTTCCTTTGTTGTACACTGAAGGTCTGCATATGTTGGAAACAGGTCATGATTGTGCTATGAAAAGTGGTGCGACGTCATTGAATAAGTTTGCAATATCTGAGTGGTCTCCTTCGGGGCTCATAGGAAATCAGGCTAATCAGTTTATGGGATTTCAGTCAAAGCAGCAGGCTGGATTTTTGATCAATGGCTATCCGATTATCGATAATTGTAATAAGGCTATTACTGCTATTCGTTCAGGGGATGCTTTAGGAAAATATGCTTCTGACCCTTCTTTTGCAGCAGCACGTTTGTCTGAGGTGTTATTTAATCGTGCTTACGTGTATTATTTGCTGAATACAGTTTTTGGTGATGTCTATTTTTCAACGGAAAGTAGTACTTCTTTGCCTTCAAATTATCAATATACGCGTACTCCTGCATCTGTCATGTTCAAGGAACTGATTGGTGATTTGCGTTATGCGGTGGAGCATTTGCCAGAGCAATATAGTGAGGCTGAATATGGACGTGCAACAAAATATGCAGCGGCTCATTTATTGGCTAAGATTTATTTGAATCGTTATCAAGGTAAAGAGTATGGTACTCCTGAATATGGTCGTAGAGCTGATGGAACGATAGATAATAGCAATGAAAAGTCATATTTGGGTATGCTTTATAAAGGTGAGGGGGCTGCGGATTTGGATTCTTGTATTTATTATGCTAATATGGTGATTAATGCTCATCCGTTGGTAGATGATTATCATGAATTGTTCCGCCATGACCTAGGTGATTTCTCGAATGAAAAGACAACAGAGAATGTTTTGAACGCAGTATTTTCAGAAAGTGGTGATAACTATCGTTACGGTGTACGTGCTTTGACTTTCTTTGTCGGTGATTATGCAGGTGACAAGTATGGTATTCCTAGTCGTTTGTGGGAATATGGCGGTAAGTCAAATCAAGGTTTTTGTAATGATGATTTTGGTATAGATGTATTTACAGACAAACTAAATGACTCTCGTTATCAAAAAACTTTCCGTTTGGAATATGTGACAGGCATAAACACTTCGGGAGCTTCTACTCCCAGTGCAAATGGAGATTATTATGCTTACAATGATGAAAGAAATAAAACGTATGTTTGGAATGAGGAACAAGCTGCTTATTTCAATGAACATATTTTGCCTACTTATAATCGTCCTTCTTGGGGAGGTCGTAAAGCTGTGGCGGGAGAACATAAAATGGGAACAGGAGATATCTCACGTGCTATGATTGAGAATACAAAAGAAACCGCTATTGATGTGGAGGTTATCAATGCTCAGCCATATCCTGTATTTGCCAGATGGGTGAAAGATGGCAATAAGTATTATTATCGCCCACAAATTGTTGGTAATGATGATTATTCGTTTGCCGATAGTAAAATTTTCTATGGATTGGAGAATACTTCTAAAACAGGTAAGGTTACAAATATGAAGTATGATGATCCTAATCGTGGTGCTTTGGATAGTGAAAGTGGAGGTCGGGATATTCCGGTTATGCGTTCTGCTGAAATGTACTTGGTGCGTGCTGAGGCTTATGGACGTAAGGGAGAATACGGTAAAGCAATTGAAGATATTAATGTATTACGCAGACGTGCAGCCTTTAAACCTGGTGAAACTCGTAATGAAGTACTTGCACGTTTATATCCTGGACATGAAAATTTAAGTAACGAGTCACAACAATGGCCGTATGAAGTAGATAATAATAGTTATGATGCAATAAAGGTCGATGCTTCATATTGGGATGGAACTTCCGAAAAATCAAAATTAGAAAATTATACTCCTGTTGCTGATACTCCGGAAAAACGTTTTCTGGAATTTATATATAATGAATATGCGAGAGAGTTCAATGAAGAATTTATCTACTATGGAGTGATTCACCATGCAGGTGTTCAAGCTCAGCGTATTCAGTGGCATAACCAAATGGGAGCAAATTCGGCTAATAACACTTATCCGGTAGGTTCATGGGATGTTTCTGATAATGTGAATGGTGGTAATGGTCAAACAGGAAATGCTAAAGGCAATTTCCAGAATTATATGACATTGAAACCATTCTCTAGAACTTTCATAGAGTTGCTGACAGATGAAAATGGTGTGTTGTTGGATGAAGCTGCAAAAAAAGCTTATCAGAATTATGGATATTAATTAAATTGATAATATCAATATGTTCTTGGAAATGAGGTTAATTAGGAAATTTGATTAACTCGTTAAAAAAGTAAGGTGGCATTGTCGGTGTTACCTTACTTTTTTTTATGAGTTAACTAAAAAGTGAACAATTAACCATATAAATGGATAAAATTCTATTTGATATAACTTCTCT
>CAUHML010000197.1 GCA_959606905.1 uncultured Bacteroides sp.
CCGGTTCTATTGTTTAACTTTTAATTTTTCGGTAAAAATTTACCGAAGTATTATTCATTATATAAAAGACATTTCATGGGTTTACTGCAAGACAAATTCGCGAAATATGATTTGCCGCAACAATTTATGGCAAAAGGGGTATACCCGTATTTCCGCACGATTAACAGCCATCAGGATACAGAGGTAATGATGGATGGCAAAAAAGTTCTGATGTTCGGTTCAAATGCATATATGGGACTGACATATGACAAGCGAATCATTGACGCTTCGATAGCTGCCACTGAAAAATATGGTACAGGGTGTGCCGGTTCCCGCTTTTTGAATGGTACTCTTGATATACATGTTGAACTGGAAAAAGAATTGGCCGAGTTCGTAGGAAAAGACGAAGCGCTCTGTTTTTCTACCGGTTTTACTGTGAACGAGGGCATTATTCCCGCAGTGGTAGGACGTGGTGACTATATCATCTGCGATGACCGCGACCACGCTTCTATTGTAGACGGACGCCGCCTTTCGTTCGCCACACAGTTAAAGTATAAGCACAATGACATGGAAGACCTTGAAAAAGAGCTTCAGAAGTGCGAACCGGATGCGGTGAAACTGATTATTGTAGATGGTGTATTCTCAATGGAAGGCGATTTGGCCAACCTGCCGGAAATCGTTCGTCTGAAAAAGAAATATAATGCCAGCATTTATGTGGATGAAGCTCACGGATTAGGTGTATTCGGTAAGCAGGGCCGCGGTGTATGCGATCATTTCGGAGTGACCGAAGATATTGACTTGATAATGGGAACATTCAGCAAGTCATTGGCTTCTATCGGTGGTTTTATTGCTGGCGACAAGGAGGTTATCAACTGGTTGCGCCACAATGCCCGCTCTTATATATTCCAGGCAAGTAGTACGCCGGCGGCAACGGCAGCGGCTCGTGAAGCACTGCACATTATTAAATCCGAACCGGAACGTATCCAACGTCTGTGGGATATCACTAACTATGCATTGAAGAGTTTCCGTGATGCAGGTTTTGAGATTGGTGAAACAGAGTCGCCCATTATACCTTTGTATGTGCGTGATACGGAAAAGACCTTTGTCGTAACGAAGATGGCTTTTGATGAAGGCATCTTTATCAATCCGGTTATACCGCCTGCATGTGCTCCTCAGGATACATTGGTACGTGTGGCATTAATGGCTACCCATACTAAAGAACAAGTGGATTATGCAGTTGAGAAGTTGACAAAATGCTTTAGGGAATTGGGGATAATCAAGTAAAGGAACAATTTGAAGCAAAGATAAAAGCCGTTTAATCGTGAATCGGTTAAACGGCTTTCTTTTTATAAACCCATTTAAACTAACCAAACAACATGAAAAAACAAATTCTGATTTTTACTGCTGTTGTATGTGGAATGACTTGTACTACAACTGCTTATGCGCAATTTAAAATTGGTGGTAAGAAAATAAATGTAGGTAAGGTTGTTCAAGCCGGTACGGATGCTGCTAAAGCTATAACTCTTTCGGATGCTGATATTGCAGCTATGAGCAGGGAGTATATGCAATGGATGGATACTCACAATCCTTTGACGAAGCCTGATACGGAATATGGCAAGCGTCTGGAGAAACTGACCGGACATATCAAAGAAGTGGATGGTTTGAAAGTGAATTTTGGGGTTTATGAAGTGGTTGACGTAAACGCTTTTGCCTGCGGTGACGGCAGCGTACGTATTTGCGCCGGATTAATGGATATTATGACGGATGATGAAGTAATGGCTGTAGTAGGCCATGAGATAGGTCACGTAATTCATACGGACTCCAAAGATGCAATGAAGAGCGCATATCTTCGTTCTGCCGTGAAGAATGCTGCGGGTGCTGCGAGTTCTACCGTGTCAAAGCTGACCGACTCCGAGTTGGGAGCTATGGCGGAAGCCTTGGCTGGTGCGCAATATTCGCAGAAGCAGGAAACGGAAGCGGACGATTACGGTTTTGAATTTTCTATAAAGCATAATTTGGATCCTTATGCCATGTATAATGCATTGAATAAACTGCTGGAACTTTCAGCGGACGCTCCCAAAGAATCTAAATTCCAAAAGATGTTTTCATCTCATCCGGATACGGCAAAACGAGTAGCCCGTGCTAAGGAGAAAGCTGATGAATATATGAAAAACAAGCAATAAGAGGTTGCATTTCCAAATTACAGAAAGAGGCGGGATTCCATTTGAATTCTGCCTCTTTTCTTTATAATAAAAGAATAAAATGTACTTTTGCTTCAAATTATTGACTTTACTTATCCGATTGCTTTGATATTGGTTTTATTTTAGTATGTTTGCTGTTATTATTAATGAAAAGCATAACATTTGAATGAAAAAGCAAGATTTCCTTTTCGTTTTCATCCTAATCGTAATCTTCTTACCTTTTTTCGTGAGTGATGCAGTTTACGGCTGGTATAAGTCTTTCAATGCCGCACATGGTATGGTAATGAGTTTCTTGAAATTCGGAGTGCTTGCTACTTTAGGTGAGATGCTGGGGCTTCGCATCAGTGCCGGAGTATATAACAGAAAAGGATTTGGGGTGCTTTCCCGTGCGGTCGTATGGGGCATCTTAGGCATGGGAATTAATATGGCGATGATTGTATTTTCTAAAGGTGTGCCGCAGTTCATGGAGTATATGGGGATGGCGGATGCTTCGGCGATAATTAACAGCGATTACTGTTTGGACAAGTTATGGATTGCTTTGGCTGTATCTGTTGCCATGAACACAATCTTTGCTCCTGTATTTATGACATTTCATAAGATAACGGATACACACATTCTGGATTGTGACGGTTCGCTCCGCAGCCTTATTACCCCTATTCCGATGGCGCGTATCATTACGCATCTTAATTGGGATACGCAATGGAATTTTGTTTTTAAGAAAACGATTCCTTTTTTCTGGTATCCGGCTCATACCATTACTTTCTTGTTGCCGGATGAGGTAAGAGTTTTGTTTGCCGCTATCTTGGGCGTTGCGCTCGGGGTACTGCTGGCTATTGCTGCAAGGATGAAATAATGGTTCTCTATTTCCATACCGTTGCCAATGCTTTTTACTGTGAGATAAAGTTCATCTCCCTGTTACTCCCAATATTTGTATGCCAGTGTAGCCATATTAATGGAAGAGACATCTCCACCCTCTTCCAGTTTGATACCCTGCATTTTTCCCGGTTGCCTTTCGATAGGCATTATCCATGAGCCAATGATAGAGTCCTTGCTTTTCTTTTCATTACAAGCAGACATTGCAATAACCAATACGGCGGTTGCCAATAAAAGTCTTTTTATACTATATATTTTTAAAAGTGAGTCAATGTATTTTCGTTATGGCAGATGCGATATTAATGCCGGGCTCATCTTCGGTGACCGTGTATGAAACCTCTAATGTATCTCCTATTAATAGTCCTTTTTCCAAGGCTATATTCCGATCCATTGTACTTATATATAAGGTGTCCTTTTTCGAGGTAACCATTGTAAACCCATTCATGGTAGCATCCATGACTATGCCTTGTGCTTGATGTACGGAATCGTTAATCTCTTCTGTGCCGAGCTCGGCATTTTCTTGTTCTATAGTTCCGGCTTTATTTTTGCAGGAAGCACATCCCAACAAGATAATGGAAACAAATAAAAAAAGGTTTAGTCAACTTCATATTCTCTGATTTTATTAAGATTATTTCTACAAAAATAGATATAAAAGAGAATGTATCAAAGAGGCAGAGAATAATTAACCGTTCCTGTATATTGTATTTCAGATATTTATAATTTTATTTCAGATAAAGTTATAAAAATATTTGGTCTATATCAAAAAAGATTTTACCTTTGCACTCGCTTTTAAGAAGTAAAGCACTCGGGGTGTAGCGCAGTCCGGTTAGCGCACCTGCTTTGGGAGCAGGGGGTCGTGGGTTCGAATCCCGCTACCCCGACTGATAAGAATCAAGGAGTTACAGCAAAATGTAGCTCCTTTTTTGTTGCTCGATTGGGCGGTTGTATTGGGTCAACGTAACAATCTGAGGGATAAACTTTACTGATATTGCCAATTTGACACAAAAGAATATCGTCAATGGTAGATTACGCTATATCCGTCAGAAAACTGGTAAGCTAATCAAGATTGGAATACCCCAAGAAGCTATACAAATTATTGAAAAATACACTGATGAGAATAATAGTTATCTATTCCCAATATTGAACGTAAAAGTTCATAAAACAGCTTTGCAGAAGCAGAATAGGATTCATAAAATACGAGGAAAAGTGAATGAGGTTCTAAGAATACTCGGCAAGCGATTGGGAGTTGAAACTAATATAACGACCTACGTTGCTCGCCATTCATTCGCAAGTGTCCTTAAAAAATCGGGAGTGAACATTGCGTTGATAAGCGAAGCGTTGGGGCATTCAGACTTAGCAACCACTCAAATATATTTGGATAGTTTCGACAACGAGCAAGTAGATAAAGCAATGAAAAATTTACTATAATGAATAAATCTCCATTTGCAGTAATGCAGGTGGGGATTATTTTTGCGTAATTTTGCCTTAAACTAAAAATTATGGAGAAATTAAAAGAAGATTGTATCCTTGGGTGCAGAATCAAAGAATGACATTTACCCCTACAGAAGAAAAACAAACCATTCATATATGGATGTTCTATAAGATGTTTCAAGACTTTTTCAATCTGCCACCCTATAAAAAGCAGTTTAATCGCAAATGTAAGAAAGGAGAACTGGGTTCATCCCTCTGCAAGATATTTCTCGTATCAAAACTGATATATTTTACAAGGCTATCCACGAATACAAAATTCGACGAAAGTGATGAAAATTTGAGAGGATACATCAGTCTGCATAAAGGAAGAATAATCAATAAGTAAATAGCATAATTAACGGTAATATACAAAAGCGCAATTCAGATTGCTAATGAGTTGTGCTTTTATTATTTTTGTCTTTGGTATCTTAGTGTTGAACGAATAATTATATATGTACTATGAAACAGATATTATTTTTATTACTAATAGCCCTCTGTTCTTGCCATTCTGGTTTTTCCAGGAAAGGACAGGGAGATAAAACAGACAGTATTCGTTTGCAAAAGGAACTATGTGCTTTACATCGGTATGTGGATAGCATTATTAAATCTGATACTATCCTGCAACAACGCTTTCATTGTTTAGGAGCAGGTCTGACCAAAGACAAAGTAACCATTGACTTTCTGGATATACCGGAAGATTCTTTTGAGGTCTTTAAATCGGCATTCAAGAAGAACGTTTTTGCTTCTCCGCTGTTGGAATTCAATATAATGTCGGATATCACATTTGGTCCTGAAATCATTCCGATAAAAGAGGATTCTCTCGGACGGACTGCAAATATAGTGTTAAATCCTATACTACGGGATATTCCCCGAGGAGAAGCCATAAACCCTGTTTCCCTTTCAATGCGTGCTGAATATGACTATTATCCGTTATCGACAACAGAAGTGAAAGTAATCATCACCAATCACTCTCACTTTGCATATGAATGTGGAGAAAGCTATAGCCTTGCCTATTACAACAGTAAACAGAAATCTTGGGAAACAT
>CAUHML010000198.1 GCA_959606905.1 uncultured Bacteroides sp.
CTGTCATTGGTGCATCTGTAGTAGTGAAAGGTACGACTAATGGTACTATTACCGGTATTGATGGCGACTTTTCATTATCTGGAGTGAAGAAAGGGGATATTATCCAAATTTCATTCGTGGGATATCAGACTGTTGAAGTTCCCTGGAATGGTCAACCTTTGAATGTAACATTACAAGATGACACACAAACGCTACAGGAAGTGGTAGTAACCGCTCTCGGCATCAAACGCGAAAAGAAAGCATTAGGTTATGCCATGCAGGAGGTAAAAGGTGATGCATTGGTAGCAGCTCGCGAAACAAACTTAGCCAATGCTCTTTCCGGTAAAGTATCCGGTGTTCAAATCATCCGTTCAAGTAATGGTCCTGCCGGTTCTTCTAAGATTCAGCTTCGTGGTAGTAATTCTGTAACGGGTTTGAACCAGCCGTTAATTGTTGTAGACGGAGTACCCTTGGATAATTTTACTGGAGCCGACAACAATGATATGTGGAATCCATCTACTGATATGGGTAACGGTTTATCGGATATCAACTCCGAAGATATTGAATCAATGTCTGTTTTGAAAGGTGCATCTGCTGCTGCGCTTTATGGTTCGCGTGCAGGTAATGGTGTTATCCTGATTACAACAAAGAAGGGTACTAAGAGCGAGGGGCTTGGTGTTACATTTTCCGGATCCGTTTCGGTGGAAAATGTATTTATGAAACCCGAACGACAAACTATTTTCGGTCAAGGTTCTAATGGCATTTTCAATGCAACCTCTAGTTCTAACTGGGGACCAGCTATTACAGGTCAAAGCTATACAGACTGGAACGGACGTACTCAAAATATGCAATATTTTGACAATGTAGCTAATTTCTTTAAGACAGGTGTGAATTTAACTGAAAATATCGCTTTTTCGCAACAGTTTGATAGGACATCCGTTTATTTATCAGCTACCCGTATGGACGATTTCAGCAAGATTCCAGGGGCAGAGTATAGCCGTACTAACTTAATGTCACGTATCACTTCGTCATTTGGTAAAGATAATCGTTGGAGTGTGGATGCCAAAGTACAATATATTTTGTCTGATGCTACCAATCGTCCTATATCCGGTGCGCGCTCGGACAACTATTTCTATTCCATGTACATGATGCCTATTTCTTTGGATATAAGAGAGTTTAAACAGGCCAAAAATCCAGAAGATGGAAAAATGTATTGGTGGGAGAAAGGCAGTGGTCAGAATCCATATTGGGCAAAAGATTACAATACCAATCAAGACAAACGTAATCGCTTTTTGCTGAATGGTTCGTTGAAATATCAGATTACAGATTGGTTGAACGCAGAAATTAAAGCAGGTAGTGATATGTATTTCACAGAAACAGAAACCAAACTGTATGCTGGCAGTCCTTCATCAGAAAACGGTCGTTATTCTTTTGGTGAACAAAAATTCTATGAAAATAATTTCAGTTTTTTGGTTACCGCACAAAAAGACCGTGTATTAGGCGATTTCGGAGGTGTGTTTACATTCGGTGGGAATTTAATGGAACGTAAATCAACAGGTGTTAGCAATTCTGTTAGTGCTTTAACAGTGCCTGATTTATTCTGGTTGACAAATTCAACCGACTCAAACAGAAGTATCAGTCAGACTTATACTCATCGTAAGACCAATTCATTGTATGGTACACTGGGAGTTAACTATGACGGTTGGGCATTTTTGGATTTGACAGGACGTAATGATTGGTCCTCTACTTTGAGTAAGAGTAACCGTTCGTTCTTTTATCCTTCTATCAGTGCTTCATGGGTAATCAGTGATATGATTAATAACCGGGGAAAGGGAATGCCCGAGTGGTTTACATATGCCAAGGCTCGTGTATCTTTTGCACAGGTAGGTAATGACCTCGATCCTTATCAATTATATAACGTATATGGTATTGGATCTATCTATGAAACAGGAGGTACGAGTGCGTCTGTGTCTGGTAGTACCTTATTTAATGAAGATGTACGTAGCGAATTGATTTCATCTTGGGAAGCCGGTGCCGAAGTCCGTTTCTTCAATAATCGTCTAGGGTTAGATGTGGCTTGGTATAAATCAAACGCTAAACGTCAGTTGCTAAATTTGCCTATGAACTCATTGTCTGGATTTAGTTCAATGAAAATTAATGCTGGTAATATTCAGAATTCAGGTGTAGAAATCATGTTGAATGCTACTCCGGTACAAACTAAAGAATTTACTTGGGACACTCAAGTGAATTTCTCTACCAACAAAAACAAGATTATAGAACTAGCTGATGGTATTAACGAATATACTTTAGGTACCTATGATAATTTAAAGATTTTGGCTGTTGCTGGAGGTAATTATGGTGAAATTTGGGGTACTACTTATCTGCGGGTGACTGATGAGAATAGTCCTTATTATGGAAAAATGTTGTTGAATGATGCCGGTTTGCCACAAGGTGACTCAAAAATACAAAAGATTGGTGATCAACAAGCTACTTGTTTGGTAGGATGGACCAATACATTCTCTTACAAGAATTTTACATTGAGTTTCTTGGTAGACGCACGTATCGGTGGTGAAATTTTTTCTGGTTCAAACCGAATGTTGCAAGCCAATGGTGTGGCAGCATGTACTGTGGTAAACGGTAAACGCGATAAATTTGTAGTAGATGGGGTTATTGCAGACGGAAACGGGGGCTATTCACCTAGCACCATCGAAGTAGAACCACAATCTTATTGGACGGCCGTAACTGGATCAACTGGTAATATGGGTATTGGTGAAGCTAATTTGTATGATGCAACGAATGTTCGTTTACGTAATGTTTCCTTAAACTATACTTTCCCCCGGAAGATGCTTGCAAAAGGTCCGTTCCAGCAAGTTAAGTTAGGTATGTCTTGCAACAATGTTTGGATGATTCATAGTAATCTGCATGGCATAGACCCCGAATCCGTGTTTGCTACCAGTACCAATGCAACCGGATTTGAGAATGCGTCATCACCAACATCACGTACCTTCTTGTTTAATGTAACACTTGGTTTCTAATTTTTAATACTCGACAACAATGAAAAAAGTAAATAAATTATTATTCAGTCTGGTAATGGGTGCTGCTTTGATGGGAGGTGCCACATCATGTGATGACTTTGAGGAAATCAATTTTAGTCCCTCTGCAGCAGGCGAATCATATATTCATCCGGACTATGCACTGAATAAATCTTTTTATGAGGCGCAAATGGACCCGGATATTGCAGAACGTGTATTTGTGTATAACTGGGCTTCCATTACACGAATTATTGGTGATAACACTATGGGAGTAACCGCCCGTTATAGCAATGAGTATAACGACAGATTGTATAGTTATACCTCCAATTGGGTAAAATATGCCACCAATGCCATCAATATGGCAGATGTAAATCCGGGAACTTCCGAACATGAACAGGCTTTCTTTCCTAATGTAAAACAATTTGCTCGTATTTGGCGTGTTATGCTGATTGCAGATTTTGCTGATTCTTTTGGTCCATATGCTTTGGACGCTGCTCAAGGTGTCAATCCGACATTCAACAGCGTAGAAGATGTTTATGTATTCATGTTGACCGAATTAAAAGAAGCAGCCGCTGGAATTAACACGTCTGTAGAACCTACAGAAACAGAAGCTAAAGGAGATCCTGCTTTTGGATACAATGCTGCAAAATGGGTCAAATTGGCTCACAGCCTCCGCTTACGTTATGCCATGCGCCTGTCCGAAGTATCTACTTCAAAAATCGATGTCAAGGCTGAATTTGCGGATGCTGCATCCAAAAGTTTGTTGACTTCTGCAGATGATTTCTTTTCGTTTCCAGAGGCAGGCGGATGGTCTTGTTATGAAGGTGTAATGAATCGTCCTTGGAATGACCAATGTATTTCTTCTACTATGTGTAATCTGTTAACTGGTTTAGGAGATATTCCTGTAACCAGTTATCGTCCGGACTTGGCGCCTTACATCAAGCCTATGAATTATATTGGTGAACAATACGTAAATCATTATCCGGTAACTACTGATAATCCAACCAAACAATTGTGGATGGATGGTATTCCTGAACATCTTGATCCGCGTGCTTTGAAAGTATGGTGTTTAACGAATGATGAAAAAGCTGAAAATTTTCCAGATCAAGGTTCGCAAGGCGTTAAGAATCATGCAGAACATGCCATGCTGGATCCGACTGATCCTGAAAAAAAACTAGTAAAGATTGACGCTCAGTTCACATGGAATGGTTATCCGGCAGGTACTCGTTCCGCATGGAGTACTGAGACATTCAAATTCAATGATGTTTTAGGCAGTATGTATGATACTACTCCAATGCTGGGTAAACAATATCGTGATAACACCGCCAGACGTATCTGGATGTCACCATGGGAAACCTATTTTTTGTTGGCCGAAGGTGCTTTAAGAGGATGGACCAACTCCATCAGCGCTAAAGAAGCGTATGAAAACGGTGTACGTGCCAATTTCGAATACCTTGGCCTAAGTCAATATGTAAATCAATATCTGGCATCTACCAGCTATAACCGTGTAGGTACTTCAGTAAATTTTGATCATACCGTAGAACCGGTTTCTTTTGAAGCTGATTATGTGAATGGTTATACCAAGCAAGCTGGAAAAATGACTTATAATTATCCAGACGCCAGTAAGATTTTATACAAAGGTGGTGCTTTGAATGACCAACTAACCAAGATCATTACACAAAAGTATATTGCTAATGTGCCTTATGGAGTAGTTGAAATGTGGAATGACCGTCGTCGTTTAGGATTGCCTTTCTTTGAAATTCCAGCTAATGAAGGTACACTGACCGGTTCTGACATGGAGAAATATATTCAGGCTTCAGAATGGAAAAATGGTCAGAAATGGTATCATTATACACAACGTATGCGGTATCCGACAGCATTAGAAAACGCAGATAAAGAACAATACCAAAATGCATTGCAATTATTAGGTGCAGAAGACAATACAATGATGACGCCACTTTGGTGGGCTATCAAATAAGTTGATTCTGAAAAGATATTTCAGATAAAAATAGAAACTGAAAGTTTTTATAGATTGAAATTTTCTTAAAATAAATCCTCTTATTCTTTCCTATTATTAGTGGTAAGAATGAAGGGGATTTATTTCCTTTAAAACTAATTCCTTTTATCTGAATTCCAAATCGAAAAGCAAATTTAATTGATGATGGATAACATTGGGCAAAAAAATTATCTTATCTTTTTCTATTTGATTGAGAATTGATACAGTAGCTTCAGTATTTCTTTTGAATTTTTAAAATTGACATTGTTTATATCTACAAACTCTTTCACATTCTCTTGTTTGTTTTTAGGATAAAGATTAACTAATGTCTTTGCATTGCGAAAACTCTTCAACTTTCTTTTTACATAAGTATAGTAAATATTCTCCGTTACCATATTTATAGACCGAAAGGTCTAAATTCTGTTCACCATTAACACGTTGGAAGCGTGCATTGACATCAATTGCTTGAACACTGCCATGAGTAACTGTTCCCATACGATCTCAACAGGCCTTCCACTCCTTTCTCCGGATATTCCATTATTTGCTGG
>CAUHML010000199.1 GCA_959606905.1 uncultured Bacteroides sp.
TGCTTTCAGCCGTATTGTCGGGGTATCACCTTTGTCATATCAGACTCAAGAAAGGAGGAGGCATCATTCGCAGACGGCAAACTAGCTAAGCTATTAATAATGAAATTAATATGTATAACCAATTTTAGTTTTTTAAATTTATAAATTTAAAGTTTTTCTATTATGAACAAAAAGTTTTTAAGTGCAATCCTGTTCGGAGCCTTAATGGTTTCGTCAACAGGAACATTTGTATCTTGTAAAGACTACGATGATGACATTGACAACATCAACAAAGAGTTGACTGATATCAAGGCCACCATTGCTAGTCTGGATGCAGCGATTGAAGCCGGCAAATCCATCAGCTCATACACAGCGGTTGCCAATGGCTATGAACTGACCTTTACTGACGGCTCTAAAATTATCATCTCTAATGGTAAGGACGGTGCTCAGGGCGAACAAGGTTTGCAGGGTATACAAGGTCCCGCAGGTCCTGCAGGCTCTTCTATCGTTCCGAAGTTCAAAGTGGATGCCGATAGCTACTGGATGGTCAGTGTAGACGAAGGCGGTACTTATGAGTATGTATTGAATGAAGCCGGTGAAAAGATTAAGGCTACTGGTGCCAATGCCAGTGCCGATGATATTGCTGATGCAGTAGGTAATTTGATTTATGTGGATGAGGATGGCTACATTAATATTGGTGATTATAAGACTTCATTCAAGTACAATGCCACTATTCCGTCAATGATCTACAATGAAAAAGATCAGACCATGAAGGTAACTATTGATGGCAGGGAATATACATTGCTGATGGAAGGTTCTGCTTTCAATGGTTTGCAGACTATCGTTTATAGAAAGCAGGCAAAAGACGATATGGAGGATATCGTTTATGCCTATTTGCTGAAATATAAGGATAAAGACGGTAATAGGGACAAAGATGTTTTATTTGCGTCTGTTCCGGCTAAAGCAGAATTCAAGGTATATCCTGAAACATTTTCTTTGTCCGACGCTGAATTCTATTTCTCTGATACCTACAAGACCAGAGCTGCTGTTCCCGCATTGAGCTATGTGGAAAAATCGGCTTCATTGGAAAATGGTATCTTGAGCGTTTCTATGCGTCCGCAGAATATGGTATCTGGCACAAACTATAAAACCTCATTGGACGTGAAGATGTATAATCAGTATGTTTCTGCATCTGACTATTTCAATGTACAGGTTGCCAATGTATATAGTGAAGATATCCATGCTTACCGTATCTTCCCGGGACAAGAAATTGATCCTCGTGAAATAACATCAACTGTAAAAACTGCTAATACTTGGGAGGTTGCTGATAAGTTTAACTATACAGAACAATTCAATTTGAATGATTCAGTCAATGCAGCTGTTGTTATTAATCAGAAAGTAATGCCTTTGGCAGAAACGAATATTGAATATACCCAGTCTTTCAAGTTGATTGATCAGGATATGGAGATAACGTTCGATGGCCAGACAATAAATACACGTCAGGGTATTTTTGAGGTTAAAGACGGTATCTTGGCTGTGAAAGAAGCTTATCAGTCTTCTGCTATCAATGAATATGCAGGTGTTGAGGTTACAACAACTGTAAAATCTCAGGTAGAAGGTGTGGATGACTATGTATTCAAGAATACGATTTTCGTGAAAGCTGTTCGTCCGGAAAAAGAAATTAACTACGGTACTGTAGATTTGATTCCTAATGAAGGTACACTGGCTTTGGACTATGCTACTAAGACTCAGATTGTTTCTTTGAATGTGCGTAAGTTTGAATCGGAAGTTGGTGGTCGTGACGTTGTGGCTGGTGATAATTACTCTTGGAAGAATTATTTATTGCCGTTGTATGCTTATAACGAAGAAACTAAGGCATATGAGCAAGTTTCTAAAACAAATGGAGTAGCAGAAATGGCTTCTAACATTGATTCAGATGAATTGACTATTGCTGACGGTGACATCTTGTTGTATTACAGAAATGGCGGAACCAATGCAGATAAAGACTCTCTGTTCTTGATGGTTGGAGCTAAGGCTAAGTTGCCGAAAACAACATTGTATGTTTCTCCTGAAGCTCAGGTTAGTGGACAGACTTATAAGTTTAGTGCTTGGAATGGTACATTTGGTAAGAACAAAATGCCTTATGCAGTATGGAACAACTATGATGCTAAGTATTTTGCTTTGACATTGACAGATGTTTCTGTAACTCGTAACTTCAGCGCAACAGTTAAGGAAGAATATAAAGCACAGACTATCATTGGTAAATGGAGTGCAGACAAGACAACTTATACATTGGAATCAAATGTATTCGATGACATGTACACTGTAATTCCGACTGATGCTACTCTTGCCTTTAACTTGGATGCTGAAAAGCAGAATGATTATGTGAAAGGTTTGATAACTGCGGGTACATTGACATTCGAAGGCAACACTGTTAAGTTCACTGCACCAGTAGATGCAGCCAAGGTTAAGGAATTGAAGATTGACCTGTATGATGGTACTGTAGCTAAAGATAACTTCTACAGAACTGATACATGGAAGGTTCAAAGCCCGTTGAAAGCATTCGCAGGAACAGCTAACTTGGGCAAGTTTTATGATGCAACTTTGGCTAAGAATACAGTAATTGATTTCGTAACTTATGCTAAGACTGTATTAGGTGCTGACAAGAAGACATCTGTATGGAACTCATTGGTTCTGAAAGACTATATTGACCAGGATGTTGTGAAGTACAATGTAAAAGATGGTAAATTCGATTTGCTTGCTGCTGAACAGTCATTGTATAGAACAGCTACTTCATCAACAGGACTTACCTTCTCTACAAAGACAGAAGGTTGGACAATTGAAAACGGTAAATTGAAATGTACAATCGACCCGACCGGTACAATCTACGAAAAGGTAGTTACTGTAACCGTCGCATACAAGCATGACTGGGGTACTACTTCATTCGACTTTACTATCGAAGTAATCAGAAATGCAAAACCTTGATAGGAGTTCCGTTTTAATTAGATAAAAAGGCGTGTGCCTTGTCACCTTGGCACACCCTCTTTACCATAAGACTATTTTCAAGCGAGGAAAGAAAATGCTTCCCATAATGGAGCGGTTTCTTTCCTCGCTTTTTTAGTGCCTTTGATACCATACAATGTAAAAACAAAGAAAAACAATTTATCATGGAACTAGAGGAATTGGAAATGATATCCAATAAGGTAAAATTCGGGATAGTAATCATTGGATTGTTGGGCGGTCTTTTTTTAGTCCTGCATTATGTGATTTATCCAAATCTGGCTACCGGTGAAACCAGGTACTTGCTATGGAAGTCCATACTCGAAACCTTATTCTCTTCCTTGTCTGTCGCAGTTATACTGGGTGGCTTGCTGGTTTGGGCATCTCCCAAAAAGATGAAAATAGGTGAATTTAAAGTATTGCAGCCCTATCAAATCAATAATCATCACCGCGAATGCAGGACAAACACCCATGAATGGTGGTATGACGGGGGAAGCGGACGCTACACTCGAGACATCACTCTGCCTAGCTTAATGAATCTGTGTGAAGAACAGCATCGGACCATGCATGTCTGCATCTATATTCTTGATCCACGGGACGAGAATGTCTGCCGGATGTACGCGACATACAGTAATTTAGTGACTCCGGGTAATGTGGTTACCCAAGCGAATGTAAAATGCGATTTGCTGGCAACCATCATAGCAGCTTATTTTTACGGAAGAACCTTGAACATTGATGTCTATCTGAAAAATCACTTCTCCATATTCAAAAGGGAATTCTCAGATAATATGGTTCTTGTAACAAGGGAGGATCGGACGAAACCGGGTGTTGTATATTCAAAAGGCTCTGATTTTTACGATGCGTACAAGATGGAACTGGAGCAGGGGCGGAAACTTTATACTCACCTAGACCGTCAGGTAAGTTGGGGAGACGATTTGCAACGCTGTGAAGACATTAGTAAGCAACACATCAGGCAGCTGTTGGCCTTGCTGAACCTGTCGGTTAATATTACTGACATTGAACTAGACATGATACAGAAATTCGTCAGTTCCAAGACTTCACCCTATATAAGATAGTGCACTATGCCCGTTTTTTCCGACAGATTATGCCTGGTTCAGCCTTCAAGCGGATACCAAATCGTTTCTCATCAATACGCGTTGGCATTGACTTTCCCCTATTTGATCAGATTTTTGGAACTGGACAAGAAGTTCCGTCTTTCATTGTATGTAGAGGGAAGGACAAAGCAGTCTTTCTCTAGGCATTTGCAGGGAGAGCAACCTTACTTTGTGCTGATCACATCCAATACGGCAACTTTCCCCCATGCCGTGAAATTAGCGCAGATAGCCAAGAGCGAGGGGTGTTATGTAATCCTTGGGGGAATTTTTGCCAGCATGAATGCAGAGAGAATATCAACGAATTATCCTTGTTTTGACAAAATTATCAAAGGGGCTCCTCTTGCCGGAATGTTTGACCAATTCCCTTTGGATAGGATCGTGGAAGGCAGAAGGCAGTATGATATTGATTTCGAAGTGGGCGATATTTGGGATTTACCTTTGTTTGATTGTTATCGGAACGATCCGGTATGTTATGAGATCACTTTCGGGTGCGTGTACAATTGTAATTTCTGTTCACTGCGCCGCATTTGGAATGCAGGAGTTTGTTCACACAGGTCTGTCGAGGTAGTCCGTTCCGATTTGAAGCGTCTTGCTAATCGGCAAATATTGAAAATCATAGACGATGATATTTTGCAGTCACCACATATCCTAGCAGCATGTGACTTCCGGTTATCTTTCAAGAAGGTGATAGCGGAAACAAGAATTGACCGGGTGAATGAACAGTCCATATCTGTCTTGAGAGAATTCGGGGTTACTCATCTGATTATGGGAGTGGAGAGCTTTGAAAATGAGCACCTTGTATCTTCATTGAAAAGCCGTTCGGGCATTTGGACCGAAACCGTGTTTAAAGCAATGGATTTATGTGCCCGATATCATATAACAGCACGACCGGTTTTACAGGTATTGTATCCGGGAATGTCTAAAAACTATTTGCAGAACATATTACCTTATATCAGGGACTGGACTCCAACAAACAATATTGAAGTCTTTTTTTCTTTCTTTACTCCTCATCCCGGATTGGATTCCGGCAAGGGGATAGCCTCCAACTTGTTGACGAACGACTTGGCGGACTTTGATCATTTACACCCGGTGTATATGCCTGACGGATATGATATAGATGATGTGAAAAAGATTCTGTCTGATTATAATCAATTGGTTGATGTCACGGAATCTGTTGAATTTAATCCTTATGTTTTCTCTTTTGGAAAGTATAAAAAAGAGTTTGATCTGTTTTTTAATTGAACGGAAACTCTTAGGGTATCAGAAACCGTTTGATGAGTAATGGAAGGACAGACTGTAACAGGATTGAATAATGAATTTATGTGATAACTTTTCGACTGTGATTTTGGATGATGTCAAGTGGAGGAGGCGATAAATAGTTAAATCTTTCTTTTAAGACGGGGAATTGCAGTATATTGATTACTTTTGTC
>CAUHML010000200.1 GCA_959606905.1 uncultured Bacteroides sp.
CAGGAAGGAGTTCTTAGGGCAGGACCATACTTGGAATATTTATTCAGTATCAGTTAAATGATAAATTGGTAGATGCCCAAGGAATATTACATAATATACAAGCAATTAGCAGAATAGTGCTTAAAGAAGCTTTAGATGTATACAATTTTGAAGTGGAGGATTGGCATACATACTTTGTTTCAGAGAATGCAATTTTAGTTCATAATGACTGTAGCATAGGAGCAAACAAATGGCATAAAGGAAGCTTTGATTCACCGGATGAATCTTTAGTACAACATTTCAAGAAACATGGAACGGAGGTTGGTGCAAACGATGTTGAGCAATATTTGAGAAAAGCGGAAGAGTTTTCCAGAAATTTACGTGGTGCAAGAAAGGCACATGTACCAGGAGCAACGCCGGGAGTTGTAAGATATTATAAAAATGGTAAGTATATTGATATGGTTGATGGAAAAATTATTTCATTTGGAAAGCAGTGACAGGAGGTTAGAGTATGTGGCATGAATTAAAAATTTCTAAGGTTGAGAAGATAGAAAAATGCGTAGCAGAATATCAAATATGGATGCATACAGTTTTGCCATATGGAAAATTAAAAATAAAGATATATGAAGACCAGGATAAAACATACACGGGGATTACGGATGTGCGCGTTAGAAGAAAATTTGACGGAGAATTTGAAGGAGGAGTAGGATATGGAAAAAGTATAGAAGAAGCGTTGGAAGATACCATTGGTTGGTTCTTACAAGTGGTTGATATGGATTATCCAATCGCTGATTATCCTGATGGACTTACAGAAAATGATATCGAATATGTTGGTTATTCTGACTTTTAAATTATTAGGTTGAACTAGAAGATTAGAACAAGCTACTTTGCAATCTTTAATATACAACCCAAAATGGCAACAATATATCTACTTATTCATCATATCATACCCTCAAATTGGGCAGTATAATAGACACAGATGGGTAGGTGTTAGGGTGGATATACAAGGTAGAATACGTGAATTAATGGAAGAGCGCAGTTGGACGGAATACCGCTTAGCTAAAGAAGCGAATTTGTCGCATTCCACAGTGGCAAATATGTTTAACCGGAACAATGCGCCGACTTTTCCAACATTAGAAGCAATATGCAACGCATTTCAAATGACGTTATCTCAATTTTTCTGCGAAGATGGAAATCTAATTGAATTAACAGACGAAGAGAAAGAACTGATTTCAAGATGGAAACAGTTGAGCGCAGAACAGAGGAAAGTGTTATTGGAATTGATGGGTGTAATATAAAGCCTGCACGGTGTGAGTGTTAGGCTTTTTTTGTTGTATCAAAGATTAAAGTGGTGAGGAAATATGTTGAGGATAGGTATTTGTGATGACATAAGAGAAGAGGTTGAAAAACAGGAAAAACAGGTACGGCAAATTACATATCAGATAGGAATCCGGGCAGACATCAGAAAATGTTATTCAGGTATGGATCTTTTGATGGAAATAGAACTGAGCGGACAATTCGATATTATCCTGCTGGATATTGAACTTGGTGGGATGAATGGCATTGAGACGGCACGCCAGATCAGGGAGAGCGATGTAAATTGTAATATTATTTTCATCACGTCCTTTGAACAATACAGTAAGGAAGCAATCAGCGTACACCCCTTTGCATTTGTTGATAAACCTATTACATATGCACAAATGGAAAAGCTTATCAGTGATGTTTACGAAAAATTACAGATTGATGATAAATTTGCCTTTAAATCTAACAAAACATACTACAATATTAGTCTGAATAAAATTATGTATTTTATGAGTGAAAAAAGAATTATAAATGTATATTGTATAGATAAAATTTGTACATTTTATGGTAAAATGAATGATGTAGAAATAAATTTGAGGAAGAAGCAGGTGGACTTCTGGAGGATACATCATTCGTTTTGGTTAATCCGAGGTATATAGAAGAGTACCATTACGACAAAGTTGTTCTGCAGAATGGCATATCATTGGAAATCAGCAGGGCAAAGAGGGAGAATACACGTTTGATGTACATGAGGAAACTTGGAAAATAGGGAGAGAGAGGAAGGAAAATGACAATCGCATTAATATTGGTAGAAATATTTACAGTGATTATGCAGAGAAATGTATGTGAAAAAGCATTTGACCGAAAACCGGCAGGAACAGCGGTACAGGTCATGGTATGGGCAGCCTTTTATATTATTTCAAATGTGACTACATATTTTTTTGAATTGCCGTCATGGCTAAATATGGTAATTTTTTCAGTGTCCTTTTTTGGCGTTTTAACCTGGTTATATGAAGGTTCTATTAGAATCAAACTTGTGCTGGTTCTGTTTTTGTGTCTGATAGGAATGCTGTCAGAGGTGATGGTTTGCTTCATCGGAATTTTGTGCGGCATAGATATTATACATATGATGGGAAATACAGAGGTCGCAATCATGTATACGATTTTATCAAAATTAGTCTGGTTTGTTGAAATCAAGATTGCGCTGCTGTTTTTGAAAAAGAATAAAAATATAGTAATCAGAAATATGGACTGGCTAGAGGTGTTTATTGTTCCGGTGAGCAGTATTTTTATTGTTATGGCGATATTTGTACCATTGACAGATGAGTATGTATGGGCGAAATTGATTGCATCCATATTGATATTGATTGTAAATCTTTTTACATTTTATAATTATAATGAATTACAGGAAAAAGCATTGTATCAGGCGGAAAGGCAGTTCTTGACGCAGCAGGTGGAAAATTATGCGGTTCAGCTTCAGGAAATGAGTAAAACATGGCAGCAGGCACGGGAGTACCGTCATGATATGAAGCAAAGGTATCTTTTGATTGAATCCTATTTAAATCGAAATGAATATGAAAAGATACGGGAACTATATCAGCAAAGTGTAGAGACTTTAACAGAAGAGGACAATCTTGCAAAGACAGGGAATGTAAGTTTTGACACAATAGTCAATTACAAGGCTGCAGTTGCGCAGAAGAACCATATAAATGTAAAATTGGATACCATGATTCCGTATGATATGAAATTAGAGGACGTCGATTTATACAGTCTGTTGGGAAATCTGTTTGATAATGCGATTGAAGCAGCTAGTAAAGTAGACATAGAAGAGCGAGAGATAAAACTGCTGGCAAAAATGTCTGGAAATAATTTGTATTTGGAAATGGAGAACCCCTATACTGGCAATCTGAGAAAACAGGGGCAGAATTATCTTACAACAAAAGGGGATAAGAATGAACATGGATTGGGGCTTAGAATTGTAGAAAATATTATCAACCGTCATAGCGGTCAAATGATTATAGATGATAAAGAGAATTATTTTAGAATAAAAGTGCTTCTTTATAATATTGGAAAATAGTATTAGAAATAAGAGCGACTGTCGTAATATGTGTGTTGCGGAACCCAGGTGTTGAAATCAAGCAGATTTTGGCACCTGTTTTTTTGCCTGAAAACAAAAAGTTACAAGTAACAATGAAGTTTTTTACAAAAATAGGGAGAAAAACAAGAAAGCCATATACTTTGGGATATACGCAGTAACCTACAGAAGAAAAATGGAGGAAAATGCAGCATATCCCAGTAAACATGAGAAGACTGATAAAAAGTACTGCTCAAAAAGCGGTGTATGAGATATGGAAGAAACAAGTAAAAAGGCAAATGCCAAAATGCTTGTTAATTTCATCATACACTGCTTTTTTTGTTTGACATAAGAGTGGCTCGCGAAGCGTGTCACTCGTTGTTTTTCATGAAGTTCATGAAGTGTAATATCCGGGCGCTGCCCTTTTCGATTTTGAAAATTTACAAAATCGGAAAGGAGCAAGTCAAAGATGGCAGAAAGAGAAAAATATTATATCGGATTGAACGGACAAATCTTTGAAGTCAGTAAGGAACTTTACGAGACATATTACAAAGGGCAGCGCAAGGAGAAATACTTTACCCATGATCTGAAGCAGGAACATACAAAGGTGGATAAGAAAACCGGAGAGATGATTGTCATTCCCAGCAGGGAAGATTCTTATGAGCGGCTTCTGGAAGCAGAGAAGCAGTTTGCAGAGGAAACGGAGAAAGTAGAGGATGTGGCAGTTCGGGCGGTCATGCTGGAGTAATTGAACGAAGCCTTACGTACACTTACAGACGAGGAGACAGCTATCATTCATGCCCTGTTCTACCAGGAGATCAGTGAGGTGGAACTGGCGAAAAAATTAGGAATAGCCAGAACAACCTTACAGTCACGAAAATATAAGATTTTAGAGAAATTGAGAAAATTATTGTAAACTATTGCCTCTTCATTTATTGGCTAAGTAGATGAAGGGGCAATAATCAGTTATATAATAAATCAGCAGATTCTTGATGGTAATTCAATTATAAAGACAATTACCATGCTGAAAATATAAAGAATATGGCAACTAAAAATGTATGATTGCAGATATATATGCTAAATATTATTATATGTCTTATCTACAAAATAAAACAGGAGGTTTTTGCAATGCTTTTAAAAGAAGAAATCAATAAATATTTGAATTATTGTAAATTTCAAAAGGAACTTGATGATAAGACGATAAAGGCATATAAGGCGGATTTGGAACAGTTTATTACAGTAATAGGAGAAAATAATCCCGATAAAGAAATGCTGAATGCATATCTTGTATACCTTCACCGTATGTATAAGCAAAAAACAGTCAAGAGAAAAATTGCCAGCGTGAAGGCACTGTTTCATTATTTAGAGGAAGAAGAACTGATAGAGATAAATCCATTCCATAAAGTAAAGACAAAGTTTCGGGAGGAAGTGATTTTACCCAAAATTATTCCGAGAGATATTATAGAGCAGTTGCTGAATCATCTTTATAAGGAAAGAAGTATTAAAGAATATTCAGAGTGGCGTAAAAAAATCATTTTAAGAGATATCGCAGTAGTGGAGATGCTTTTTTCTACAGGGCTGCGCATCTCGGAATTGTGCCATTTGCAAAATAAATATGTAGACTTAAAAAACGGTGTGTTATGTATTCAGGGCAAGGGAGGAAAGGAGCGATATCTTCAAATAGGAAATAATGACGTACTGTCTATACTGAATGCCTACAAAAAGTACTTTGAAGATGAGATAAAGAAGCAGGGATATTTTTTTGTCAATCGTTATGGAAATGCGCTGTCTGAGCAATCAGCCAGGAGCATGATACATAAATATGCCGGTGAAATTCAGGCAGATATAAATATTACACCGCATATGTTCCGGCATTCCTTTGCGACCTATCTGATGGAGGAGGACGTGAATATCAGATACATACAAAAAATGCTGGGACATGCTTCGATTACCACAACGCAGATATATACATATGTAACGACTGAGAAGGAAAAAGAGATACTGCAGACAAGACATCCGAGAAATAAGATGAATATAGGAGAAAAATTCGATAATTTGGTATATTAAGATTGCTAAATATTGGGAAAGTTTGTATAATTAATATAGTAACGATAATTAGGAATTATGGGGTGGATTTCAGCAATGAAGTAAATGGGATGA
>CAUHML010000201.1 GCA_959606905.1 uncultured Bacteroides sp.
CGGAAGCTTTGCGCAAGAGTGGCAGAATGAAGAAAAAGAAGACAATAATCAAAAAAGAAGAAACAGAATGATACAGTTATTTTGATTGTTTATACTGTTTTGGGTCTGTAAAAAGGGCATCAATATCGATAAAACAAATTATTTTTCTTATTTTCATAGGGTATTTTAATCCTGGGTGATCTTATAAGTAGAAACAGGATTAGTATTTACTTTTTTAATACCTTAATGAATATGAGAGCGCATAAAAAACAATTTATTGAATGGACACTGCTCATTGTTCTTTGGCTGAGTGCCATTCCGGGATGGAGCCAAGAGGAGGTACCGTTTGCTGAAGAGAATACTTATATTACAGTCAGCGGTGTAGTAAAGGACAAACAAAATAGAAGGACTTTAGAGTATGTCAATGTATCTGTTCCGGGCAGCAGTGTGGGGACGGTGACAAATGCGGATGGTGAATTTTCTTTGAAGATAGAAGATGCGGAGATGGTTTTTGCTTTAGAAATTTCACATATCGGTTATCATAACAATAGAGTACGTTTAGATAAAGAACATTTATCGGATTTAAAGATTTACCTTACCCCTCATGCCAATATGTTGAATGAGATTGTGGTTTATGCCCACAACCCTCGTTTTATAGTGGAAGAGGCCATTCGCAAGATTCCTGTCAATTACAGTAATAAAAACAATATGCTTACCGGTTTTTACAGGGAAACTGTTCAGAAAGGGCGTCGTTATATCAATATTTCGGAAGCTATTATTGATGTTTACAAGACTTCTTATGAGGA
The DNA here is from genome assembly GCA_959606905.1 of uncultured Bacteroides sp. Next base: position 786 of record CAUHML010000201.1, read on the forward strand.
TATGACAACTACTCGAGACCGGGTACAGGTTTTGAAGGGACGTCGGCTGCTTAGTCAGAGAGCCAGTGATACGTTGGGGGTGAAACTGGCTGGCGGTCCTACTTTATCTATCTATGTGGACATTGTGAAAAATCAGGATGCGTTGTTGGATGTGGAAACGTTGAACTATTATGATTTCTTTATGGAAGAACCGGTACAGATAGACAATCGTCAGCAATATGTGATCAGTTTCCGTCCCCGTGTCGTTTTGCCTTATGCCTTGTATTATGGCAAATTGTATATTGATCGTGACAAGTTGTCGTTTACTCGTGCGGAATTTAGCTTGTCTATGGATAATAAAGTCAAGGCGGTACAGGCTATTCTTGCCAAGAAACCTTATGGCTTACGTTTTAAACCACAGGAACTTTCTTTCCTTGTTACCTATAAAGATGTGGATGGGAAAACCTTTCTGAACTATATCCGTAACCGTATTCGGTTTAAGTGTGATTGGAAGCGCAAGCTTTTCTCTACCGGTTATACTGTGCTTTCAGAGATGGTGGCAACGGATAGGGAGGAAAATAATGTGGCGATAATTCCCGGAAAGATGGCTTTTCATCAGAAAGATGCTTTTTATGATAAAGTGGATGAATATTGGAGCGAGGATTTCTGGGGCTCCTATAATATTATTGAACCTACGGAATCATTGGAAAATGCAGTCCATAAGTTAAAGAAACAATCGCGTTAAGGCCTCGGATGAAGTTTGCATGGTTGAAAAGAATTACCAAAAAAGAAGTGGATGCTGAATGATTTGTTAACACTGACCAAAATAAGGGAGGGAGATATAAAGGCGTTTGAAGATGTGTTTCGCCGTTATTATTCCCCTCTCTGTTGGTATGCCATGAGTATCACCGGCAGTATGGAGGCTGCGGAGGAAATCGTAGAGGAGTTGTTTTATGGGTTTTGGAGAGATCGGGAGAGGCTGCCGTTGTTCCGTTCTATGAAAAGCTATCTTTATGTTGCGGTGCGCAATCAGTCTTTTCAATATTGCGAGCATCTGGAGGTGAGAAACAAATATCGGGAGTTTGTTCTCTCGCGGAAGGGGCGGACACAGGATAGCAGTCCTCAAGAAGAGATAGAATACCAGGAATTAAGACATTTGATAGATACTACGCTTGCTCGGATGCCGGAACGAAGGTTGCGCATATTCCGGATGCATCGTATGGAAGGTAAAAAGTATGCGGAAATAGCTTCGCAGCTTTCTTTGTCGGTGAAGACTGTAGAGGCTGAGATGACAAAAGCTCTTAAAGCATTAAAAAAAGAAATTGAGAATTATATTATAAGGACATGAGTGAAACAAAAAGAAATAAGGAAAGAGTGGATCGGGCATGGAATAAATTGTATGACCGTTTGGATGCTGACGGACTTTTGTTATCAGGCCGGCAGGATAGGAAACGTTTGTCTGCATCCATGTTGTGGAAGTGGGGGGCTGTGGCTGCTATATGGGTCGGAATATGTGTCTTTTTGACTGTTACTTATCGAAAAGTGGGCGAATCGGTAGAAGCCCAGGCTTTAATTATGCAGGAGAACACGGAGCAATCTACTTTGGTGACCACACTCGAGGATGGATCTATTGTCTATATGGGTGGGGAAACCTCTTTGCAATATCCTGAACATTTCTCTATGGACAAGCGTGAGGTTAGTTTGCAGGGAAACGCTCTGTTTGATGTGACCGGTAACCGGGAACGTCCTTTTCTGATTGAAACAGAGGAGGTCAGAATTGAGGTCTTGGGAACGATGTTTCATGTGAAGAGTGATGTAGGGAGTACTTTCGAACTGTCCGTACAGCGTGGCAAGGTCAAAGTGGCATTGAAAAATAAAAATCAAGAGATGTATGTCAATGCAGGTGAAGCGGTGACGCTTAAAACACATCAATTGCGTTTCACTGATTATAGGGACGATACCCGGATAGCTCATTATTGGAAAAGTATGCGTTTCAAAGACGAATCTTTGATGAATATCCTTAGAGTTATTAATATGCATTCTTCCGGTTTGCAGCTTAAGACTTCTCCCTCCTTAGGGGAGCGTCGGCTTACGGTTGCATTTTCTGGGGAAGCTCCGGAGTCTATGGCAGAGCTTATCTGTTTGGCTATGAATTTAAAATATACTCGTGAAGGTGATATAGGTGTTTTATCCGAATAAAGTGGGAAGATGAATCATATTCGTACATATCATTATTATTGGCATATCTTCTTTTTCAGTTTGCTGGTTTGCATGGCAGAATTTACGAAAGCGGCGGATAGAGATGTGTTGGAGCGAGTCATTTATCTTGCTAAGAGTAAGGGTACTGTCTATACTTTACTGGGCAAGGTGTCCGAACAGTCTGGTTTTCTTTTTGTTTATGACAGCAAGGTGGTGGACAATGATCGTATGGTGAAGTTGGGGGCAGGACAGCGCACTATTCGTCAGGCTGTTTACGAAATTATCGGTCGGCAGGATATCAGTCTGCGCATTGTGGAGAATCATATTTTGATCAATCAGTTGCAGGTGCAATGTCCGGTTGTTACCACTTCTAAAGATACTTTGGCCTATTTTACTTTAGAGGGCAAATTGCAGGATAATCAGTCAGGGGCTCCCATTGCTTACGGCACGGTAGGGGTAGTCGGTACTTCTATAGGCAGTATTACCAATCAGGATGGCGAATTCCGTTTACGATTGCCCGATTCGTTGAGACAGGGTCGCATCGGGGTTTCTCATGTGGGGTATGTGGGACAGGAGATGGATATGTCTTTATTAGAGGCTCAACACGCGGTGTGGTCTCTGGAACCTCGGGTGATTCCTATTCAAGAAGTGGTGATTCGTGCTGTCAATCCTATACGGTTGTTGCGTGAGATGTTGAAAGCTAAAAAAACAAATTATGCGTCGGTTCCTGTTTATCTCACTACATTTTATAGGGAAGGGGTTCGGTATAAACAAAAATTTCGTAATCTGACAGAGGCTGTTTTTAAAATCTACAAACCTTCTTCTTTGTTGAATCATTCTCAGGATCATGTAAAACTATTAAAAATGAGTCGCATAGTCGATAGTCAGGAACGGGATACACTGATAGCCAAGATGAGTGCGGGAATTGATGCTTGTTTGCAACTGGATATTGTCAAGAACTTGCCGGATTTTCTGTTGCCTGACGGTAAGGGTAATGTGTATTTTTATGCCTCCTGTGATATGACGGTGATAGACAATCGTTTGGTTAATGTGATTTCCTTTCGGCAAAATAAAGGAATAAAAGAACCTCTTTATTGTGGCGAATTATATATTGATGCTGAAAACAATGCGTTGGTTCAGGCACGTCTTGAAATTAATCCTGCTTATGTGAGGCAAGCTACGGATATGTTTATAGAACGAAAGACACGGAAGTGGAAAATAACCGCGCAAGAGGTGGTTTATACCATTTCTTACAGGCAGTGGAATGGCATTTATTACATGAATCATATTCGTGGCGATCTCTATTTTAAAGTGAAACTTAAACGGCAATGGTTCAGTGCTTCTTCCTTGCATACATGGTTTGAAATGGTTACCTGTAAGGTGGATGTAGATAATGTGACCCGTTTCCAGCGTAAAGAACGGATGCCTACACGCACTATATTTTCGGATACACATTTTAAATATGATGCTGACTTTTGGGGAGAGTTTAATGTTATTCCGTGGGAGGAAGAACTGGGTACTGTCATTGAAAAGTTGTCTCCTAAAATAGAACAGATAGAATATTAAAATAAAAGTTGGATACGGAGCATTGTACTTAGCATCTTTTGTCATGATATGTGACATAGAATGTGTTAGCCTGATGTTTGTAAGTTTGTATATTCATCAGTCTTTAGTTTAAAATCGATTCGGCTGTCCGGTCAATATTTTACCCGTGTCAGAAAGCATGCTTTTACACGTATGTCTGCATAGGGCTACACATATTGTATGTGCGGACTTATGCGGATGTATGTGGAATCTCCCATATAACAACTACATTAGGCCTAAAAACAACTATGCAAATCTGATATAGTAATAACAATAGAAGTTGTTAACTAAATCCTAGTACACATCTGTGAAATCATTCACTTCCAAAAGATAACGAGCTTTCTTAAAAGTGTCTTGGTCTTTTTACTGCTGCCGGGGGGGCTATCATATTCCGTGGAGGTATGCACACTTTTTGCGGGAAAAAGGCCCGAGAACGCTCTATTTTACATTAAATTGGAATAGTCTATAAAAAGAAGTATATATAATTGGAAGCAAGCATGTTATACAGAAATATGCTTCAAAACACAGTGAGGGCATGGGTTGTAAGTGAGGGTGATAATTTTTACTCTAACTACATAAGTTGTTTATAATGAGTTTGTTGTACACAAAGTGAGGGCATGAGGGCATAAAGGTCCGAACTTCCTAATGAGAAAGAATGATGCGTCAAGAAGACTTTCGGAAATTGTCCGAAGAATAAAATGATCCTTTAAGAGCTAAAATCCTTCCCTATGATTTTGCAGGTGAGCCGATGTTTATCCAATATTCATTTTAGTCTATCGCGCGCGATATATAATATGGTGTGTACTTTTTGATATTGCAAAATGGATTATCGAAATAAACATTATAGATAATCTGTAAATCAGTTATTTATAAGTATAATCATAAAAAAAATAGAAAAAACAATAGATATATTTGGATAAAGAAATGAAATCAACTACTTTTGCATCCGCTTAGCAAG
>CAUHML010000202.1 GCA_959606905.1 uncultured Bacteroides sp.
ATTATAGCATAGCCAACGGAATGAACCGGGAATCATATTGAAGTTGAATGAATAGATACCCGGTCTTGAGCTTTTTTGTAGTTCGGCATTGCTGAAACAGTCTGCATCCCCCAACACAATGATCCGTTGTTTTTTATCTTTGGCTTTAATCTTGCGGGTTAACGCTATTGCCGTGGGATAGGCTCCTAACTTTTCACCTTGAAGAGAGTCTAATGAAAGGGAGTCATTCAAAAAATCTTTTGTTTGATACTCAATCCATGTCTGTTGGGCGTTGCTTTGCAATAAAACTATTGGATGGAATTTTGTTGTATCGACAACTTCCAGAGCAACAGCCGATGGCATGGTGACTGCACTATGCTTCTGCCTGTCAACCATACGTTTATAGAAGCCTCCTATACTGTCGGCGGCTATCTGGGTAGCTTTCGCGAGAACGAGGTCTCCGGGATTAACATCAGAAGGTTGTGCAATGATTCCCGGCAACAGTTTTAAACCGACTTTCCGGAGTAAAGGATTCATTACTTCCTGACGTCCGACGTCGCCCATAATCATCATATTACCTCCGCGTTCAAGAAAACGGTCTATGATTTCTTGTTCTTTGGAACTCATGGAAGAACGCATTTCAGCAATAAGTAATATATTGATATTACTTGGTATATCATTCATATCCTTTAGATTCAGTTCCACCAAATCAAAGCCTTGATTAATCATGGAATAACGAAAGCGTCCATGTGTGGCAAAAAGTGAGTAATCCTGATCTCCCTTTTTAGTGGTGGAACGTTCCTGATGTCCTGTGATGGCGCCTACCTTCACAGGAGTAACAAGCATTTTCTTCAATGCTGCGGAGATTTCTGTTTCAGAAGGGTGATATTCCATATCGTCGAACAAACGAAGGCGGGCTTGTTCACCGGAGCCACGTTCAACAACCCGCACAAATCGATAATTTTCTTTAGCCAAGTCTATTTTTTCTTTCAGTTCTTCGGCGCTTTTAAGCTTTTTAGGATTGAAGTTCTTCTTCTTGGCAACTTCATAAGCTATCTCACGAATGTTTTTATTCGGATATTGGCGATAAAGGGTGCTGTCTTTCGGTGTAGAGTAATAGTAAACATACTCCATTTTTATCTCTGGTTTGAAACGTGTGTACATTTTGAAGCGTGCCATATCCTCTTTTTGCTCTCTTGGAGAAGCGACATCAAATTCTTTATCGAAAATATTGACGTAAGTTGTGATCGTCATAGGTCCGGACAATTGCTCCATTACTTTCTGGCTTTCTTCTGAAAGTGTACGTTGTTTGCTGCGGGTAGCATCATAAAAGCCCATCATTGCCGGACGGGAACTGACAAAGCCGATAACTATAATGGTACATACAGCTAAGGCATAGCGCATTGTTTTTGAAAGGAGTGAGCGACGTGTTTTTTCATTATTCAGTTTAATGACCGATAGCCAGAGGAATAATAAAATTACGGCAAGGAAATAGATAACGTCATCGCTACATATCAATCCTCCAACCATCTCACTGGCACGTCCTTTAATGGATAGCCAATAAGTAATTTCTCTAAAGAATATGGACTCCTGTCCAATTCCTCCCACATAATTGAGAAATGCTAATGCGGAAAGGGTGGCAACAGCTGCCACAACCTGGTAAGATGTGAGTGTGGTCATAAAGAGACCGATAGAACAATAGGTCAGTATCAACAGAAACATGGATAACAATCCCGCCAAGATAAGTGTAATATCGACATGCGGCACGGAGATAAACATTACGATTGTCGGTAGGGCAAGGATGATGACAAAGATTAGGGCAAATACCACCATTGAAACAAACTTGCCGGTAATGATTTGAACACTGCTTACCGGTGATGAATAAAGTAGTTTGATAGAACCTGATGAATATTCACGACTCATTAAATTCATGGTTAATAAAGGAATATACAGATAAATGGTTTCTTGTATTACTTCATATATTCCTTTGAGACCAAGGACAAAACCGGCTGTGACGCTAAAAGTGATCGTGTTGCCCAATGCTTTTATTTTTACTATTTCCGTCAGGATATTCATAAAGTCGAATCCTACTTGGCATGTAAATGCGACCAGCAGCAACCATGCGACCGGTGAGTAAAAGAGTACCGCTAGTTCGGTACGGGCTATTCTAAGTATAAGTCTTAAGTTCATCTTTTTCTCTTATTAATTTCTTCTGCGGAAAAACCAGATGCCAACTCCTATAAGTAAGAGGATAGCTGGTATAATGATTATGAAAATAGTTTTCATTGTACCAATATCTTTCACTCCGATCGAAAGTTTATTGTCGGTACAATGGGGACGGCGTATGTCGATTGGAAATTCTCCTCCGGAAAGCCAGCGGAAGCTTTCGATAATCAGATTAAAGTTTCCTGATCTATATCCTTCGCGTGAAAGAGTCAGTTCGGTGTTGCTTATGCAATCCGCATCACCAGAGATGATAATACGCTGCTCTTTATCTTTCAGTTGGCGTGAAAGGGCATAGGCTGTGATATAGGTTTGTTCTTTCTCTCCTGCCGAAGCATTACATTCTACTGGTGATTCCTGTAAATCTGTTTGTTCTTTTTCAATCCATACACCTTTGGCATTTGTTTCAAGAATCGGAGTATATTGGAAGCCGTAATCGTTGTCGGAGCATGTAAGGGCTACACATCCGGGCATAGAGACACGTAAATCATATTTGGGAAAATCATCTTTGAATCCGAATGTAAGTTTTCCCGATTCACGGGTTGCCTTGGCTAGAATCAGATTAGGAGAGAAATCAGCGGAAGATTGTGCCAGTTGGTATTCTTCCATTTTGATACCGAGTTTGCTTAAAAAAGGATTCATAACTTCTTGCCTGCCTGTATCGGTGAGAATAAATAAATTACCTCCACGAGCCAGGTAAGCCTCCAGTTGATTTTCTCCTTTTTCAGTAAGCGGAGTTCTCATTTCTGCAAGAACCATAATATTGATTAGGGAAGGAATGGTGTCTCCGTGAGAAATGTCGATCTCGCAGACATCAAAGCCTTGATTAATTAAGGCGGCTCTAGAATATTTCTCAATGGAGAAGTTGCTATAATCGCGGTCACCGGATTTGGACACCTCACGTTCACCGTCTCCTTTGATAAAGGCAACAGTGGGAGGAGTTGAAATCATCTTTTTGATGGCTGCTGTAATTTCCGCTTCGGATGGCGTTGCATCCATATCTTCAAAATCACGGATGAAGGTACGTTTTCCATCTTGCGTTTCCATAATGCGAACAAATGTATTTTGTTCTTCACGCAGGTCGATGATTTGGCGGATTTCTGCCGGAGATTTGAATAAATGAGGATTCAAGTTATAAATCATGGTCATATAATCACGCATCTCATCTACTGTTTTGCCTTGAAACTTAGGATTATTTGCAACGCCGTTGGGGGCGAAATCATAATAATAGACATATTTCACTTGCAGGTCCGGTTTAGCGAGACAATAAGGTTCGAAGATTGTTTCATTCGCTTTCTTCATGATAGGGAGGTAGCGATATGATTTGTTATCAAGTAGGTTAACATAATTGGTAATAGTTACCGGTCCTGTCAATTTTGCTAATACGTGTTGGCTATTTTCGGTAAGTGAGTTTAGTTTAGTGCGTGTTGTATCCCATACCTTAATCATTCCCGGACGTGAAGTGAAATAGCCAATTGCCATTGCTGCGACAAAAAATCCCAGATAGCTGATTGCTTGCCGGAAACGACTGATAGTGCGCCGGTCGGATGCAAGTTTGAAAGTGGTGAATGTAAGGAAAAGGGTTACTACGACCACAAAATAAATCACATCTTCACTCCGAATTACTCCATTCAGCATATCGATTGTTCTTCCGTTTATTGACAGCCAATAAGTCAGTTCGCGTATAAAATCGTATTCCTGGCCGATATTTCCTACAAAATTCAGTATAGCTAATATAATAAGAGTCCCAACTGCTGCTACTACTTGATAAGTCGTGAGTGAGGACATAAAGAGCCCGATAGCGCAATAGGCGCATATTAATAAATAGAGTCCTAGAAGGGCGACTAGTACAGGAGCCCAATCAAAAGAAGGGATTACCAAACCGCCATAAATAGCACTGGCTATCGGGACAAGCATCAGACAGCAACCAAATCCGATGGCTGCAAGATATTTACCCAATACGATCTGACCACTGGTGACTGGGGATGAATATGCCAGTTTGATTGAACCCGATGCCGTTTCGCGACTGATGAGTCCCATTGTCAACAATGGAATATAGATGTATATGTTTGATACGACGGAGGACAAAAAGCCGTAACTACCTAAGAAGCAGATACCGCTCAAAGAAACTTCCTTGCCGCCTGACAGATCATAGTCGGTCACTATATTCTCCATTAATGACGTAAAACTTGCTGTTGTCAGGAATGAGAAAACAATCAATATGAACCATGCAATCGGCGAATAGAATAAAATAGCCAGATCGGTTCGGGCAATACGCATTATAATCTTTAAATCCGTCATGTTAGATATTATTTTTAAGTTTTCCCGATAGTTGTGCAAAGATTATGTCAAGAGAGCAGCGTTCCATCGTGATTTCTTTCAGCCGCCATCCGTTTTGTATGCTTAAGGCTACTACTCGTTCAGTTATGTTCTCATCGTCATCAAAGCGTATCCGGAATGTACCGGGATAGAGTTCTTCTATATTCAACACATGTTCTATCTTTGCTAGTTCTTCTATAGAAGGGGGAAGGGCAAATGTAACGGTGAAACTACTTGGAACCACATAGTTATCAAAGTCTTTCATGCTACCTGAAAATACGACTTTACCATGTTCAATCATACGAATATCATTGCAGGTAGCTTGCACTTCCGACAGGATATGAGTGGAGAGTAGGACAGAATGATCTTCAGCAATTTCTTTAATCAGATTGCGTATTTCGACAATTTGGTTAGGATCAAGCCCGTTTGTAGGTTCATCAAGTACTACGAATGGAGGATTATGTACAATAGCCTGTGCAATTCCTACTCTTTGTTGATACCCGCCTGAAAGATTCTTTATAAGTCGTTTGCTAAAATGGGCAATAGCGCAACGTTCTTTAGCTATTTCTACAGCTTCACGAATTTTTGATTTCTCCATTCTCCGCAGTGTGGCACAGTGTATGAGATATTCGTCGACAGTCAAGTCCGGATGGAGAGGTGGTTTTTGAGGTAAGAAACCAATATGTTTTTTTGCTTCAACCGGATTTTTTCGTAGATCGATGCCATTGATAAATACATCTCCTTCCGTTTGATTTAAAACTCCACAGATGATATTCATAGTGGTGGACTTACCTGCCCCATTAGACCCTAACAGACCTAATATTCCTGTTTTTTCAATAGAAAAATTGATATCGCGAATGGCCCAATC
>CAUHML010000203.1 GCA_959606905.1 uncultured Bacteroides sp.
GCAGCGCGGAATACGAAACGTCCGATACGTCCGAATCCATTAATACCTACTTTAATCATTTTGTTTAAACTTTTAAGGGTTTTATAATGTTTAAAAATAAACTTTCGCCTATAAACTGCATTTCTTTATCGAATTGCGGTGCAAAAGTAAGAAAATGTTTTTATATTCGTATCCAAAATCATAATTAAATAATTGAAAAGATGGGAAAAAGTTCATTTTTACAGGAATTTAAGGCTTTTGCCATGAAAGGCAATGTGGTCGATATGGCTGTCGGTGTTATCATTGGAGGTGCGTTTGGCAAGATTGTATCTTCAGTTGTGGCTGATGTGATAATGCCTCCTTTGGGCTTGCTGATAGGCGGTGTGAATTTCACCGATTTAAAATGGGTGATGAAGCCTGCCGAAGTAGTGGACGGTAAGGAAATAGCCGCTGTAACACTGAATTACGGAAATTTCCTGCAAGCCACTTTCGACTTTCTCATTATCGCTTTTTCTATCTTTATGTTTATTAAGCTGATAACCAAGCTGACGGAAAAGAAAAAAGCGGAAACGCCTGCTGCTCCTCCTGCACCGCCCGTACTGAGTAAGGAAGAAGTGCTGTTGACGGAAATTCGTGATATATTGAAAGAAAAATAATCACGTTTTTTTATTTAAATAATAAAGAAATTCATATATAAATATCCTCGGAAGATGGTAATGCTTCTTTCGAGGATATTTGATTTTATAGGATTAAAAAAGGATTATTGCCTAGTCTTCTTTCAGGTTGTACTTCAATCTCTGATATTTACGAATTGTTTCCCGTTGAAGACTTTCAAGTGTACTGATCTCTATGGATAGTTGGTGGAGCTTGGGATCGGTCTCTTTGAGAATTCGTGCTGTTTTATAATCATAGATTTCCGGTACAACTTCCTGGTTTCTTTTACATTCGTCCAGTAGATAGGAAGCACAGGCTATATAATGCTCTTTGAAGGCTTTGCGCTTTTTTTCGAGCAGCGGACGGTAAGCCTTATCCTCATTGTATATGCGTTGATAGAAACCGTCCAAGGCAACTTTGCGGTCTTTTTTCTGTTCCGTATTGATGGCTCTTTTATATAAAGAATCGAGGGTGATATACTCCGGGTAGGATGTCAATAGTGCTTCAAGTTCTTTTTTAGCCTTTTCGTAGGCTAATCTTTGAGGTTCCAGTTCTTCCGGTTTTATGGTAGTGGCAAGTTGTATCAACCGGGGTTCGCGGTTGAAGTTGGTGATTTTGTAGAGTTTCTTGCAATATTCAATGTATTTTTCTGTTATTTCCCAATTGTACTGCAAAGTTTTTTCTTGCAAATCAGTCTGTATGCTTGTCAGAGCATTTTCTAATTGAGCAATTTCAATTTGTAGCGAATCTGCTTTGGAAAGGGGCTGTGCTGCTATCGGCAATAGGCAGTAAAGTGTAAGGACCGCTGATAGGATGTTTCTTTTCATGATACTTAGATATTTGGTTTAGTAACAGAGACAAATATAAATTCTTTATTTTATAAATCCAACAAATCCTTTAGTTTCTTGAAAGATAAGCGGTGCAGGTGTTTTCCGTTCTCTGTATATTGCCGTATTTTGTTTTTTGCTCTGAACAAATTTTGCCATATTTTGCTTTCTGCTCTAAACAAATTCGTATCTTTGTGCTCCAAATTACTAACACCTCTGTTTCTATGCAAGAAAAGATTATTATTCTTGATTTCGGCTCACAGACCACGCAGCTTATCGGTCGCCGTGTTCGCGAGTTGAATGTATATTGTGAAATTGTGCCTTACAACAAATTTCCTCAGGGAGATGCGAGTGTAAAAGGAGTTATTCTTTCAGGTAGTCCATTTTCCGTATATGACGAAAGTGCGTTTAAGATAGATTTAAACGAAATCCGTGGTAAATATCCTATATTGGGAATCTGCTACGGTGCACAGTTTATAGCCTATACCAACGGCGGTAAGGTTGAACCTGCGGGTAGCCGTGAATATGGACGGGCGCATTTAGCTTCTTTTGATAAAAACAATGTGCTTTTTAAGGGAGTAAAGGAAAATACTCAAGTGTGGATGAGTCATGGCGATACTATTACTGCTATTCCTGAAAGCTTCAAGACTATAGCTTCTACGGATAAAGTGAAGATTGCCGCTTATCAGGTGGAAGGAGAGAAAATGTGGGGTGTACAATTCCATCCGGAAGTATTCCATAGTGAGGACGGTACACAGATGCTGAAAAACTTTGTAGTGGAAGTCTGCGGTTGCAGGCAAGACTGGAGCGCAGCTTCGTTTATCGAAACTACGGTTGCCCAGTTGAAGGAACAATTGGGGGATGATAAAGTCGTGCTCGGTTTGAGCGGTGGCGTTGACTCTTCTGTTGCTGCTGTATTGCTGAATCGTGCTATCGGAAAGAATTTAACTTGTATTTTTGTGGATCATGGCATGCTGCGCAAAGATGAATTTAAAAATGTATTGCACGATTATGAATGTCTTGGTCTGAATGTTATCGGAGTGGATGCAAGCGCTAAATTCTTTGCGGAATTGGCAGGAGTGACCGAACCTGAAAAGAAGCGTAAGATTATAGGTAAGGGTTTCATTGATGTATTCGATGAAGAGGCTCATAAGATTAAAGATGTGAAATGGCTGGCTCAAGGAACGATCTATCCGGACTGCATCGAGTCGCTTTCTATTACCGGAACTGTAATCAAGAGTCATCATAATGTAGGTGGACTTCCTGAAAAAATGAATCTGAAATTGTGCGAACCCTTGCGACTGTTGTTTAAAGATGAGGTTCGCCGTGTAGGACGTGAGTTGGGCATGCCGGAGCATTTGATTACCCGTCATCCTTTCCCCGGTCCGGGATTGGCTGTTCGTATTTTGGGTGATATAACTCCGGAAAAGGTGAGTATCCTGCAAGATGCGGATGATATTTTTATTCAGGGATTGCGCAATTGGAAAGTGAAAGATGCCGGAGGAAATGAGACAACTCTTTATCATCAGGTATGGCAGGCAGGGGTTATTTTACTTCCTGTGCAGTCTGTAGGCGTAATGGGCGATGAACGTACATATGAACGTGCGGTCGCTTTACGTGCTGTTACTTCTACAGACGCAATGACTGCAGACTGGGCGCATTTGCCTTACGAATTTTTGGGCAAGGTTTCCAATGACATTATTAATAAGGTGAAAGGTGTAAACCGTGTAACCTATGATATATCGTCAAAACCGCCTTCCACAATTGAATGGGAGTAAAAACGGTTGCTGAAGATATATTAAAGCAAAGATTATGAAGTGAACCCCGAAAGTTATTTAATTTTCGGGGTTCATTTCATTTTAATAATCTTCTTGAAGATATTTGCATTTTATGTACTTGGTCAGTTTATCAAATTTTCAACATTAGGCAGTATGATTTCCCCGCGGTGTAATTCAACCAATCCTTTTGTTTGCATAGTATTGAGGGCTTTTGACACTCCTGTTCGGGTTTCGTTGATGATTTGAGCCAAATCCTCCATTTTTATTTTCAATATTTTTTCGCCCGACAGCCGTTCTGTATGACTGAGGATGAAATGGATAATGCGGCTTTCGGGACTATTGCCGAATACAGCCCATAAGCGGTTGTGCAGCATTTGAGTGCGGTTACTGATGATATTCATGTAATTCAAGCGGAATATTTCGTAGTTGAAGAGCTCTTTCACTACAAATGCTTTGCTGATGCTGACCGTATGCACTTCGGTTCTTGCCCGATATGTAGAAGCATAATGCGTTTTCATGCCGAATATGGAGTGAGCCTCAATCAGGAAAGGGGCTGGAAAATATTCGGTGAAGCAGTAAGAAGAATCGGCGGATGATGTGGAAGATGCAATTTCTCCTTTTAGGACGAAGACCAGTTCATGACAGGCGCCCCCCTCTTTTAAAAGAAGCTCACCTGGCTTATATTTTGTGAAGTACAATTTGACCTTTTCCAAAATACGGGTGAAGTCTTCTTGGGCAAGTCCTTGAAACAGGGGTAATTGTAATAACGTATCAAACATTGTTTCCATATCATTCTCATCTTCTGGTTTAAGAACAAAAGTAGATATAATCGAACTCTGCCGTAAACACTTGCCCTTTCTTTTTGTTTTTTTTATTATTTCTTAAACGTGCTACTCATTCACTTTTAAGAAATTTTGCGAAATACATAAAAATAGATTATTTTTGTAGAAAAAAGGAGGGACATATGTTTTCAGCATTTAATTGGCAGCAGATGACCAGTGCTTTTATCGTGCTGTTTGCCGTGATAGATATTATAGGCTCTATTCCTATTATTATCAATTTGAAAGAAAAGGGGAAAGATGTAAATGCGCTGAAAGCTACATTAATATCGTTTGCCTTGCTGATAGGATTCTTTTATGCGGGTGATATGATGCTGAAATTGTTTCATGTGGACATTGAGTCATTTGCGGTGGCCGGTGCGTTTGTTATTTTTCTGATGTCGCTGGAAATGATTCTTGATATTGAAATCTTTAAAAACCAGGGGCCGATTAAAGAAGCAACGCTGGTTCCGCTGGTCTTTCCGCTATTGGCAGGAGCGGGAGCCTTTACAACTTTACTCTCTTTGCGTGCAGAATATGCCAGTATCAATATTATCATTGCATTAGTCTTGAATATGATATGGGTATATTTTGTTGTCAGCATGACCGGGAGGGTAGAACGTTTTTTGGGTAAAGGCGGCATTTATATTATCCGTAAATTTTTTGGCATTATCCTGTTAGCAATTTCAGTGCGTTTGTTTATGGCAAATATTTCATTGCTGTTGGACAGCTTTCGTCATTAGTTCTTCTTTTCTTTTTCCTGTGTAGAAGGAATTGTAACAGCTTTCCATAAAGAAAGATATTGAAAGGCATCATAGGGCAACTTACCGTGTGTTGAAATTCCCGGTCTATCCCTGCTTCTAAGAATCCAAGCGTGGATGAAGCGAATAAATAAAGATAGTGGTATACCATCGCCAGAACTATTTGTAGCCCGTCATGCTTCCTATATTGTACAGGGATTTATCATTTTCGTACAATGCTTTGGATTATTTGCTTGAAAAGCGAAAAAAAAAAGACTTTTTATTTTGCGTGTAGGCTTTAATTCGTATTTTTGGGCATTGCTACAAGCTTTGTAGCGCATATGCCTGAAATAATTAACCTTTAAATAATGCACAACTATGAGTTATTTACGATTTGACAAGACCTTGATGGTTAATCTGCAAGAATCTTTGCCAAGGGAGATACTTCGGACTAACAAATCAGGAGCCTATCATTGTACAACGATTGTAGATTGTAACACACGCAAATATCACGGCTTGTTGGTAATTCCCGTTCCCAACCTGGATGATGAAAACCATGTGCTGCTGTCTTCTTTGGATGAAAC
>CAUHML010000204.1 GCA_959606905.1 uncultured Bacteroides sp.
AGTTCCCGTTGAAAGTGACTGTGGTGGCATGGCAATATGGATTGGCAGGAGAAGTGCAGACTGCCGAACCGGTAGAACGGAGTTTTTTCATTTATCAATAGGCAATTGACAAATGAAAGATTATGGAACTATGAGTTGGAATTCGTATTTTTACATTGAGTGTTAGGCTGAACTTATTCGTATCCTATAAATATAAGGATATTAAGAATGATTATGAATCAAAAATCTTTAGTTGCAATCGCATTATTGGCAGTATCGGCTATATCGTCGGCTCAATCTGTGTACCCCGGACAGCACCAGGGGAAAATGAAAAAAGAGACAGTGGCTCCTGTTCGGGTAGAAAGTTTTGATTTGAAGGACGTCCGTTTATTACCGAGTCGTTTTCGTGACAATATGTTGCGGGATTCCGCATGGATGACTTCTATCGACGTAAGTCGCCTGTTGCATAGTTTCCGGACAAATGCCGGAGTCTTTGCCGGTCGTGAAGGCGGTTATATGACAGTGAGAAAACTCGGTGGCTGGGAATCCTTGGACTGTGAGCTTCGCGGACATACTACCGGACATCTGCTTTCGGCTTACGCTTTGATGTATGCCGCTACCGGAAGTGAGATTTTCAAGTTGAAAGGGGATAGCCTTGTCAACGGGCTGACCGAAGTTCAGAACGCTTTGAAAGGCGGATATTTAAGTGCTTTTCCCGAAGAACTGATAAACCGTAATATCCGGGGAAAGAGTGTTTGGGCACCTTGGTACACCTTGCATAAGCTTTATTCCGGGCTGATAGACCAATATCTGTATGCAGATAATCAGCAGGCTTTGAAAACAGTGACCAAAATGGGCGACTGGGCTTATAACAAACTGAAACCACTTAGTGAAGAAATCCGCAAACTCATGATACGCAATGAGTTTGGAGGTGTCAACGAATCATTCTACAATTTGTATGCTATCACAGGAGATGAACGTTACCGTTGGTTGGCCGAATATTTCTACCATAATGATGTAATTGACCCGTTGAAAGAACTTCGGGACGATTTGGGAACCAAACATACGAATACGTTTATCCCGAAAGTCATAGCCGAAGCGCGTAACTATGAACTGACAGAGAATGAGACCAGCAAAAAGCTCTCGGAATTCTTCTGGCATACCATGATTGACCACCATACTTTTGCTCCGGGATGCAGTAGTGATAAGGAGCATTTTTTCGACCCGAAGAAATTCTCTAAACACTTGACCGGCTATACCGGAGAAACCTGCTGTACTTATAATATGTTGAAGCTTAGTCGTCATCTTTTCTGTTGGACGGGCGATTCATCTATTGCCGATTATTATGAAAGGGCACTATATAATCATATCCTGGGACAGCAAGATCCGGAAACAGGAATGGTCACTTATTTCTTACCCTTACTTTCGGGTTCACATAAACTGTATAGTACCAAAGAGAACTCTTTCTGGTGTTGTGTCGGCAGTGGATTCGAAAATCATGCTAAATACGGAGAAGCTATCTACTACCACAACAACCAGGGAATCTATGTAAATCTGTTTATTCCTTCCCAAGTCACCTGGAAAGAAAAAGGATTAACCCTTCTCCAGGAAACGGAATTTCCGAAAGAGGAAACGACCCTGTTAACTATTCGTGCCGAGAAACCGGTTCGTACTACTGTTTATCTAAGATATCCTTCATGGAGTAAAAAAGCGGAAGTTCTTGTGAACGGTAAAAAAGTAGCAGTAAAACAAAAGCCAGGTTCTTACATCGCTATCACCCGTGACTGGAAAGATAATGACCGTATCTCGGCTACTTACCCGATGCAGATTGCATTGGAAGCCACTCCCGATAATCCGAATAAGGTAGCTTTATTGTATGGCCCGTTAGTGCTTGCCGGAGAACGGGGTACGGAAGGTATGCAGGCTCCCGCACCTTTCTCTAATCCAGCTCTTTATAATGATTATTATACTTATAATTTCCATGTACCTGCGGATTTGCGTACCTCATTGAAAGTAGATATGAAACATCCGGAACGTACTTTGCGGCATACAGGAAAAGACCTGAAATTTACAACAGAACAAGGAGATGTGATTCGTCCGCTTTATGATTTGCATCATCAGCGTTATGTGGTATATTGGGATTTGCAGTCGAAATAGAAAATTTTAAGAACGAATTACACGAATTACGCGGTTTTATAATTATAATTGCATCAAATATAATTGCATCAAACAACAGCGTAGTTCGTGTAATTTGTGTTTAATATGAAGTGAATAGATAACGAAAATGAAGGGAAGATTATTAATCGTAATTTTTATAAGTATCTGTTTTATTGCAGGTTCCTGCAATGTATCATCCGTACAAGGGAGTCGTTATAACTTCTCTTCATTAGATTCTGTTATTCAAGGCTGGGTGAGTAAAGAGTACTATCCCGGTGCTTCTATCTGTGTAGTAAAGAATGATTCTGTCATTTTTCAGAAGAACTACGGTAGCTATACTCCTGATACAAAAGTATACGTAGCCTCTGCCGGAAAATGGGTGGCGGCTGCTGTTATCGGAGCGGTTGTGGATAGTACCAGTTTGGACTGGGATGACCCTGTGGAAAAGTGGTTGCCGGAATTTAAGGGAGATGCCAAAGGAAAAATCCTTTTGCGACAATTGTTATCTCATACTTCCGGAGTGCGTCCCTATCTTCCTGAACCGCGCGTAGATAATTACAATCATCTGGATTCCGCCATTATTGAGATATTGCCGTTAGATACGGTTTTTACTCCGGGAAGCCGGTTCCAGTATGGAGGGCTTGCCATGCAGATTGCCGGAAGAATGGCGGAAGTGGCAATGGGGAAGGAGTTTGAAACTCTCTTTCAGGAACTATTGGCGCAACCATTGGAAATGAAGAATTCTCATTTTACTCCGATAAATACAGATGGCGGACATGCCCCGATGTTAGGTGGTGGTCTGTGTACTACCTTGAACGATTATATTCATTTCCTATCAATGATTTATCACGATGGAATGTATAACGATAAGCGAATTATATCTGCACAAACTGTAAAAGAAATGCAGGCCGACCAAGTGAAAGATGCAATAATCCCTTCGAATAACTCGGATAATTATGTAGCGAAAGGGCTAGGACAATCCCACAATGGAATCTACGGATTGGGCGAATGGCGTGAATTAATAGATAAGAAGACGGGCGAAGCCTATCAAATCAGTTCTCCGGGTTGGGCTGGCGCTTACCCCTGGATAAATAAACGTGATAGTGTTTACGGCTTCTTTATTGCCCATGTAGCAGGTTCTTCCGCTAAGGAAGACGGCTTTTCCTCTTTCTATGGCAGTCCTGTGATTTCGCGGACCGTTTCAGAAATACTGAAAGGCAATTCATTGGTCATTAAACAAGGACGTGTCAATGTAGGAAATGGCTCTTTATACTATGAAGAAGCCGGTCAAGGTGAACCGATAATCTTTGTTCATGGTCATTCTTTGGATCATCGTATGTGGGATGAACAATTTTCCGTACTGGCAAAAAAATATCGTGTGATCCGCTATGATTTGAGAGGATATGGCATTTCGTCTTCACAAACGGAAGACTATCAATTCACACACGCTGAAGATTTAGTTACTTTGATGGATTCTTTGCACATCAAAAAAGCGCATATCGTCGGACTTTCTTTAGGTGGTTTTATTACTGCCGATATGTTGGCGTACTTCCCGGATCGGATGTTATCTGCTTTTTTAGCCAGTGGGAACATTCGGAAATCGAAAGGTCCCAGTGAACCGATGACTCCGGAAGAAGCAAGAGTACGTGATAAGGAGATTGCTGCTTTGAAAGAGAAAGGGGTAGATGTGATGAAGAAAGAGTGGTTTGAAGGATTGATGAAGTCAGGAGGAAGTCAGCGGGAACGAATGCGTGAGTCTCTTTGGCAAATGATCGATGAGTGGGATGCGTGGCAACCTTTACACAAAGAAGTACGGGTGGTAGCTGGTTTGGATGCCATCGAGGAATTGAAAAAGAATCATCCCGATGTACCTGCTTTAATTGTTGAAGGTCATTCTTCCGGCAACCGATTCTCAAAAGAACCTCCCATTTTACAATATCTTCCCAATGGAAAACTGAAAGTAATTGACGATTGCGGACACATGCTGAATATGGAACGCCCGGAAGAATTTAATGCTGCATTGGAAGAATTTTTGAAAAGCGCTCAATAAAGAATAATATTGTAACTGATTATATATAGAATAGACTAAGTACCATGAAACAAACTATTATTGCTGTTATCTGTTTTTTGTGTGTTTCTTCATTATATATACAAGCACAAAAAATAAATCATCCTTCATTACTGTATACTCCACAACGCATACAGCAAGTAAAACAGCGTATGCAGCATGAACCTAAATTGCAGGAAGCATGGGGAGATATTAAGAAAACAGCAGATGAAGCTTTGCAAAAGAAAGATTTTAATCGATTAGACTATTTGTCGTTAGCTTATTTGATGACTGATAATAAGGAGTATGCAGACGCAATCAAAGAAATCCTCTTGAAAGCTGTGGAAGCCGAATCATGGGGAGATGTGGAAATGATGGCACGTATTCCTGCATGGCGTTCACAACTGGGTATGGCTCATAAGAGTTTTCTTTCCGCGGTGGGGTATGATGCTGCATACAATGTCATGTCTTCTTCAGAAAGAAAAAAGATAGCCGAAGGATTGAAACGGTTAGCCGTAGAACCGGCATTGGGAGACTGGTTGTTGGAACCGACCCGTATTCACTCATTGAATTCGATGGGACATAATTGGTGGACCTCCTGTGTTTGTCAGGGTGGAATATTGGCTTTGAGTCTTCAAAATGAACTTCCTGAAGTTAAAGAATGGGTGGAGCAACTTCACGAATCACTTCCTGAATGGTTTGATTTTGCTGGTGATGTATTGCAACAGAAAGCAAAGAGTTTTGATGAGGCCGGCGGAATGTATGAAAGTCTGAATTACGCCAACTTTGGTATTCAGGAAGCTTTGTTGTTTAGGATCGCTTGGATAAATACTCATCCTGGACAGAATTCGGGTGATATTCCTCAATTGGCAAAATTGCCGAGTTACTTCTCACAAGTCTGCTATCCGCGTACAGGTATGCTGCATAGTTTGAATTTAGGAGATAGCCATAAAAATGTATCGGCAGAATCCAGCATGATGTTATTGTATGCATTGGGGGTGAAAGATCCAACAATATTGTGGTATATAGCCCAGGTGGAACAAGGACAACATCGTGATGGCTTTTTCCTGAATCGTCCCATGGGCTTCCTTTACACTCCTGATTTGAGTAAGGCGCCCGCTGTCCCTCAACTGCCGACTTCTCAATTATTTGCCGATTTTGGTTGGGCTACGATGCGTAATTCGTGGGAAA
>CAUHML010000205.1 GCA_959606905.1 uncultured Bacteroides sp.
GTTGCCGAGTGGGTGAAATGCAGTTTTTAGCGGATAAAAGCAAACATTCCGTTTCTATCCCGTTACCCATTTTAGGCGGAGCAAAACACAGCAGTTGAGTGTCTTTAAGTGGCTGACTATAACGCTGTTTGTCTTCGGTTTACATTGTTCAAATAACTCACAATGGAAGTAATTTTATCAACTTAAAAATGTGAGTGTTATGAGCAACGAATTAAAAGTGTCTTTTTACCTGAAACGGGAAAGTAGATTAGAAAAAAGTAGTGTCGGAGAAAACACTGCTTACCCGATAATTGGGAAAATCATTATCGGCAACAGTATCGCCCAGTTCAGTACCAAACTGAAAATAGAAGAACGCTTATGGCACGTCAAGTCAGGACGGGCAAGCGGAAAAAGCCATACGGCTGTCAAACTCAACCGTGAGATTAATAAAATTAATCTCACTATACACGCACCAAAGTTCGGCAGAACGAAGCAACAAAAATAGGGGAATCCCTATGGACTCCCCTAAAATAGATTTGTAAATTCATGTAAATTAACGATTTACAAAATCATCTTTTTTCATCTTCTTCTTGCGGCTTTCACGAACGATAAGATTTTTCAGGTAATCTAACGCTTTGGTTAAGTTGTAGGGCTTGCGTTTGAATACTCGTTCTTTTGACTTGTGGGCATCCCCGAACGTGAAATTGAATGCCTGCTCCAGAGCATGGGCGATATGAATATATGGAGCAGGATTTCCTTCTTCATTAAAGAACTGTCCTGAAAGTTCAAATGAAACAGCAAATTCTCCCACGCTATCAATCCCCAAGCCTTGCGACTTGGGGACGAAATATACTTTTGAGTTGTAGGGAATAACGTTTTTATTAATAAGCTGATTCGTTTGTCTAAATGTGAATTTCAGTAAGTCAATTTCAGACTCAAGAAATAAAATCGCCTTTCGCTGATAAGTTTTTTTGAGCCTATTTTTTTTTCCAACTCGCAAAGAGGTGATGTTCCCAGAAAATCAAGCTCAATACGAGTAATACTTAACATCCGAAATATTTCAGAATAGCTTTGTTTAGATTGACTAATAGTCTTTACCAACTCCATAAAGTGCGTATAAGCATCTTGCATTTCTTCATTTGTCACTTGTGAAGCATCAGACAATAGCCTGAATAACTTCAAATCTATTTTATTCATAATAGACTTTATTTGTAACTGCCTTTTATTCCATAATCCGCATCTTGATTATTAAGAGATTTGTTTCCAGAACTATGAGTTTTTCCAAAACTAAAATTCCACGTAAGAGTAGCAACGATGGTTTGTGAAGCACTACTGAAACTTTCCCGTCTGAAAGGTGCTTGATTATTTTTATTCTCTATCACAGTACGTGAAACATTCTTGAATGGATTGAACGCTCCTATACCAAAAGAGAAGTTATCGGTATTGTATTGAATGGCTAAATAATGATAATTACCACTCTTAATAACGGTTTCACCATACAGCTTCTCATCAAATGGCTGTATCTGAACGATAAACATCCATTTCTTATACATTGCCAAGACATTCGCACTATAATAGAAATTAGAGTATTCATGAGAATAATTGTTCCCTTGACTGTTGAAATGATTGTACCCACCTGTAAGCGAAAATTGCAGTATGTTTTTTATCATTCCCACCTTTAGGTTCATTTCTGCATTATACTTGTTCCAACTCTTCATATTTTCGGGTATTATCAGGAAAATATTACCTTGTTCTTTGACTGATTCCATGATGGGATTATGCTTGTAATGATGTCGTAGGTTAGCATTGAATGTAAACAAGCCTTTTTTGTGTTCGTAAAAAAGGTTATTGTTCAGATTGCTGTAAGGCTTTAATAACAAGTTTCCTCTTTCGGCAAGATAAGGGTCGAGCCTTATTTCCGTGTCAGTCAACTCAACTAAAGTCGGGTTGGTTTGGCTCATCTCCACATCGTAACGAATAAAAGAATTTTCATTTAATCTATATCCCAACATGGCTTTAGGCAAGAAGTTATAATAACTCTTATTAATTGAGATATTAGAAAAATGTACCCGATTAGCCTTTAACCCAAGAGAACAGCTGAATTTATCTTTACTGTGATTCCATTCTGAAAAAACGGAAGTTTCCATTTGATTCAAATCGGACTTAAAAACTCCATTTTGCTGAACTTCTTGTTTCGTAAACGATTGAATATGCTTTGCTCCAAATTTCAAACTGCCATAAGTAAAGCCCTTCTCGTAAATACCTTCTGCTATCAATGAATATTTATCAGATGACAAACCGAACTGCTCTTTGAAAAGAGTATTGGCATTGTCGTATTCTATATAATTACGACCTGTTTCTACTTTGGCATAACTCCCAACAATGTTGGCATAGACTTTTTGCTGATTCTTCAAACCACGCTCATAGTATAGGTCTATTGAAGGGGTATTTATTTTCTGACTAACGCCATCAAATATCTGCCCTATCTTTATGCCATTTTCTATCAAATTACTTTTGAAATCATTATGCGGATGATTTGTCAAAGCATACTTCAACTTTGCATTGAAGAATACCGAATCACTTTGTTGATAGTTATATCCGAAAGTAACATCATGCATCTGATATGAATAATCTCCACCATCTCCGATTTCATCTCTCTGTATCGGAGTTGAGTTTTCAAACTGATAGCTTCCGGTACGTGTCCGATTATTGCTATTGAATTTCTGAAAAGCGGTTGTGTAATTTAATGTATATTCCGACTTCCCTTTGTTAAACTTGGCGAAAAGCACATCGCCGCCCGCAAGAATATTCAAAGAGTTCATCAAGTCCACTCCGATAACACCACCCTTATCGTCCCTTATAACAATAAAATTAACGATTTTAGATGCTGCTCCATATCTTATTCCTGCGTAATCCAAATATTCAACCCGCCTAATTTGACATGGTTGCAAAGTCTGAATCTCTTCTGAAGTAACATTTACTCCATTGATTTGCAACATGACTTTCCCGCCATCGAAGGATGAAATCGTATTCGTCATTGGGTTAATGTTCAATCCTGGAAGCATCATAGTATTCAATAGTTGCATTCCGTTTGCCGAATGGTTAAGTTGTAGTTTTGTCGGAAAAACTATTCGCTGATTTATTTTATTGATTGTGGATGAAGCTGAAATAACAATCTCACCAAGCGACAATACACTTTCATTTAATAACACGTCTATTTCTGCCGATTCTGAAAGGTTTTGTAACAAGATTTTTTTAGCTTCAAAGCCCATACAAGATACCGACAATACGTAATCATCGGAAGTGAGGTTTGTAAATACAAATCTTCCAATTGAATCAGCTGTCGTTCCGTTTAGGAATACGGAATCCTGCTTGAATAGAACAACACTGGCGTATTCAACAGATTCTTTTGTGTTTTGATTAAGTACTCTTCCTGAAATGCTATTCGATTGTCCCGAAGCATTCAAACTTAGAAATAGGAAAAATACAGTAAGATATAATAAATGCTTTTTATTTAAGTCCATACTTGTTTTCTTATAAATGAATATAGACACAGATATAGCATCTGCATCAAAATCCTGATTAATAAATAATAATAGAAAATCCGCCCTCAGAAGATTTGAGGGCTATAAGAATACTGAGAAAACCTTTCTCAGTATAGACTATGCACGGATTCTAAAGGTACGTGCTAATGCACAGCGTATGCTTGACATGATTTGTTTATACTAAATTTTATGCAAAGATAGGCTTTTTTCTGAAAAGTAATATCTTTGTATTGAGTTTTTTTGAAACAATGGAAAAAGAAAGCAGACCGAAGTCTTTCGTTCGTCTCTAAATCGTTACCCATTGTTTATTCTCCTTTCTTAAAGCCCTGATATTCAGCGGGCAAAAATCCAATTTTGTACTTCACGTTTACGCCATACTTGACTAACAAAAGTTTTTCCTGTTGTGACGGTGTCAACTCGTAGATTCTGGCATCACTTACAAGTTTTAAGTGTGAGTTCTCCACAGCATCAAAAAGCTGAATCTCGTACTCCATCAACTCTGCCGGAATATGATAGGTGTCGTTATTGATTATAGATGCATACTCATATCGTGACAGGTTGACATTCGTTGAAACTGTAGACTTCGATGTAGTGCAAGCCGTAAACAATATTAAGGCAGCAAGTATTGAAAGAAATTTGAATCGATGGTTCATGATTCTGCATCGGATTATTCGAAGTCCAACAATACACGTGTATACACGCTCTCATAGCGGATCAAAAGTCTGACATCCGGCTGATGGCTGGTTAAATACGGATAAGTTATCACTATCTGATTTTCTTTTATCTCGAATTCGAGTTCATCAGTTAGGTTATTATATCCATCTGTGAAATAGGCATCTACATTCTTGTCAATATGGCAGCCTTTGGAGAACGTGAATGTCGCTCTTTCCTTGCCGTACCCGTCATTTTGATGGGTCCCGGAGAAATGGCTGTCCCATTCGGGAAGCTGTTTGACTTCGGGGAAACACTCAGTATAGCTGATTTTTGCTCCGGCTATATCTTTGTCCTTATCGTAAATCCATGAATCAACATAAACGTTGTAGTAGTTGGTGTTGATAGGAAGTGCCCGGTCTCCGGCAACTGTCTGAACCTTGTTGGCAAGAACAATCTGGTAGAAATTGCCGGGCGTAACCGCAATCTCCTGGGCAAGCTGCGATAGATTTGGGTTCTGATTGAAACCTCCTTTTCTACCGAGGTCTGCAATTCCACAATCATACGATGTGAAGTTATTGGAAGCATTGATGAAAACATCAGAGCCGCCAATGGTTGTTTCACTATCTCCAATCATCATATTCAATGCGATAGCATTAGTCGGCATTTTCGGTTCATCGTCATCACTGCATGAAACAACAGCGATAGCAAGGAATGAAAATAGTGTGATTAAAAGTTTATTCATTTTTTACTTACTATATTCTCGATTGACTCTATCAAGAGGTTGATTCTATAAGAAAACGTGAGCCAACTATGCCACGTCTTAACTTGAAGGTCGTAGGAAACCATTAGGACAGATGTAACAATAGTGACCCACGCATATGCGAGGGAGTCACTATGCTAATCCTTGTCCCATTTGAAAGTGTCCTACGTTTTCAAGTTACAAGATTGAGCATAACGCTTCTTAATTTCGTATGTCTTGGATAGAGTTACCCCAATCCAAATACAAAGGTAATACAAATACCTTAAAGAACCTTCGTTTACAGGTAAAAATCAGCGTTTCAAAGCTCATTTTTCCTCTTTTTGTACCGCCATTGTTCCTCAAAGCGTCCAAAAGCCTGTTTTATAATGGCAAAAGATAATTCCTTGACAACTATC
>CAUHML010000206.1 GCA_959606905.1 uncultured Bacteroides sp.
GTCAGGAGCCTGTAATTGGGGCCAGTGTTTTAATTGAAGGAACCTCAAACGGTACAATAACCGATTTGGATGGTAACTTTATGCTTTCTAATGTTCCTTCCAAAGGAAATTTAGTTGTGTCTTACATTGGTTATGCTACGCAAACTCTTCCTATTAATGGGAGGACTAGTTTCAGTGTTGTATTGGCTGAAGATACCGAAACGTTGGATGAAGTTGTTGTAATAGGTTATGGCGTACAGAAAAAAGTGAATCTTACCGGATCTGTGTCTTCAGTGAAAGGAGATGCATTGGAACGTCGTCCGGTAGCTGATGCCACACAGAGTTTGCAAGGGATGGTTCCGGGGCTGTTGGTGAGCAACTCAAATACGGGCCGTCCGGGAGCTAGTGGTACGTTGACTTTGCGTGGACAAGGCAATCTGGATAATAATGCGAATCCTTATATTTTGGTTGATGGAGTGGAAATGAGTCTCTCGGACGTGAACCCGAATGATATTGAAAGTATTTCTGTATTGAAAGATGCTGCTGCTTGTGCCATTTATGGTGCACGTGCGGCGTATGGTGTCATTTTGGTCACTACCAAGAAAGGCGAGGAAGGTAAAATGCGTGTAAATTACCAGGGAAACGTAGGTTGGAGTACGCCGACTGTATTGCCTGATATGGTTGATTCCTATGAATTTGCTCAGTATTGGAATGCCGGATGTATCAATGCAGGTTCTCCTCGTTTGTATAGTGAGGAAAAAATGGGTTTATTACAGCAATATATTAAAGATCCCAGTAGTGTGGATCCTTGGTTTGAACTTCCTAAAAATTCTAATATGAACCCGGCATTCGAAAATTCAGAATTAGGAGTAGGAAATACTAATTATTTCGATTTGCATTATAAGGATTGGGCATTCAAGCAAAATCATAATCTCAGCTTGAGTGGGGGTGGCAAAAAAGCACAATATTATATTTCTGGTGGTTATTATTCGGAAGATGGTATTCTCCGTTATGCCGATATGGATTTCAGCCGTTATAATTTTGCCGCTAATATTTCTTCTCAGATTACCGATTGGATGAAGGTAAAAGTAAATACGAAGTTTATGCATTCCGATGAGGATACTCCTTTTGGTGACGGAGGGCTTAGTGAAGGCTTTTATCATTCATTGGCACGTTTCCGTCCTACAGTTGCTCCTATTGATCCGAATGGGCATTTTACAGAACTGACTATGATTCCTTATTTGCAGAGTGGTACGTATACAAATACTCAACGTGACCGTTTTAGTTTAACGGCAGGTTTAGATATCCAGCCTGTGAAAAACTGGTTTATCTTTTTTGATTATACATATAAATTGATGGATTTGGAATATGAGGCATTGAACGTGAGCCCGTTAATTTATGGGGCTGACGGGGTGAGTACTTCGAAAGGTGTGCGTGATGAGTTGGGTGTATCACCCGATGGCAAGTTTACCCGTTATTATGCGCATACTCGCTACCAATCTATAAATTTATATTCGAATTATCTCTTTACTTTGGGAGACAAGCATAATTTTACCGTAATGGCAGGTTATCAGGAAGAAAATAATGACTATAGTTATATGAAGAACTCGATTACCGGACTTTATTCAACTTCAAATCCTAATGTAGGTATGGGAACCGGTGATAAGACGGTAGTCGATACTCGTAATGGTTGGGCAACCCGTGGCTTTTTCGGACGTGTGAATTATGATTATGACGGACGTTATCTTCTTGAATTGAATGGACGATATGATGGTTCGTCACGTTTTGCCAAAGGTAATCGTTGGGGCTTCTTTCCATCTGCATCTTTAGGATGGAATATTACCCGGGAACAGTTTATGATGCCGATAGCCGATGTAGTTTCCAACTTGAAACTCCGTGCTTCTTACGGATTACTGGGCAATCAGGCGGGTGCGGCCCTTTATACTTTTGCCGCTACTATGGATTTGAATGATAAATTGGGAAATTATATATTCTCGGATGGACGCCACATCTTTACTAAGGCCCCTGCCGTAGTCAACCCGAATACGACTTGGGAAAAGGTAGAGAGTAAGAATATAGGTTTGGATTTCGGTTTCTTTGGTAATTCGTTGACCGGTTCTTTTGATGTTTTTCAACGTGATACGAAGGATATGTTAGGACCTACGGTGGATTTCCCGGATTTCTTTGGTGCAGACGCTCCTAAAACCAATAATGCCCGTATGCGTAACCGTGGTTGGGAATTGGTGCTGAATTATCGTGGAAAAATTGGAAAGGATATTGACTATAGCATAGGTGGTTCTCTTTCGGATGCTACTGCTGAAGTAACTGAATATGAAGGAACTAGAACAAATCCTAAAGATAATTGGTATAAAGGAAAGAAAGCTGGTGAAATTTGGGGATATCGGGCGGACGGACTGATCCAGACTCAGGCAGAGGCTGATGAGTATAATAATACCTATGATTTATCTTTTATTAGCGGAAAACCTTGGACACCGGGGGATGTGAAATATCGTGATCTGAATGGAGATAAGAAAATCAATAATGGGCTTAATACGTTGGATGATATGGGCGATATGACGGTGATTGGTAATACCACTCCCCGTTATCAATATACCATTAACGGTTCAATTAGCTGGAAAGGTGTAACCGTAAGTGCCATGTTCCAAGGAGTGGCTAAACGAGATTGGGATCCTGGTACCGGAGCTTATTTTTGGGGAAGCGGACCTTATGCGCAAGTGACGGTGTTTAAAGAGCATTTGGATTATTGGAGTGAAACAAATACAGGGGCTTATTATCCGAAACCTTATATTCATACGGCAGGAGGGGTGGTTCCTTTCCGTAATAAGACAATGACGCTTAGTGACCGTTATCTCCAGAGTGGTGCTTATTGCCGTCTGAAAAATCTGACAGTGAGTTATGATATCCCTGCCGTATGGACAAAAAAGGTAGGGTTACAGAAGGTGCAGGTGTTTTTCTCTGGTGAGAATTTGTTGACTTTTACCACTTTGAAAGGAATGTTTGATCCGGAAGCTATCTTTACCAAGAATGATTACACGGCTGAAGGTGGAAAGAACTATCCTATGAACAAGGTGATATCTTTTGGTCTAGTTGTTAACTTATAATTTGATGAATATTATGAAGAAAAGAAATATATTTTTTGGTCTGGTTTTGATGTTAGGTCTTACCGGTTGCTATGATTTGGATAAGATGCCTGAAGGGGTACTGTCTACGACGATTCCTTTTGCAAGTACGGGGGAAATGAGAAATTATCTGGATCAATTCTATCAGACAGGTAATTATAAATATGACTATGTCAGTTTTGGTGATGGAATGCGTGCGCAAGGTTTTGATGCCGGTGGTGGACAATATATTGCCGGGGCAGATACACATAGTGATAATATGGCTTCCAGTTCGGTCAGTACCCGTTTGGCAGGTGAAACGACATTGGGTAGTGCGGTCAAACTGCAAAATTATACAGCTATCCGTAATTTAAATTTTATGCTGTGTAATTTAGATAATTGTGTGGAAAAAGGATCTGCTGATTATAATCAGTATGTGGGTGAGGCTTATTATTTCCGCGCATGGTATTATTATCAGATGTTTATCAGCTATGGGTGCCTGACGTGGGTGAACACTCCGCTTGATCCTAATATGGAAGAAATGAAATTACCTCGTGCTAACCGCACGATTATTGCCGACAGTATTTTGGCTGATCTGGATAAAGCGGTGATGTATCTCAATACTCAGAACAATAGTGCTACCATGCGGATTCATAAAGATGTGGCGCGTGCTTTGAAAAGTGAAGTGGCTTTGTTTGAAGGAACTTGGGAAAAATATCATAAAGCGAAAAATGATAAGTTTTTTGATTCTACGGTGACCGATGAAAAAATTCGCGATTATTTTAATCAGGCTGTTGCAGCTGCAAAAGAAGTGATGGATCGTGGCGTATGGGCCATTTATAATACTGGTAACAAATTGGATGACTATCGTCAGATGTTCCAGACTACAGATTTATCGGGTAATCCGGAAGTTCTTTGGTATAAACAGTATGATGGAGATCAGATTGGTAATAATGTAAACCGTTACTTGAATCAAGGAGGAGGGAGTGTAGGTGTGACGGCTTCATTGGTGGATGATTATCTGACAATTGATGGTAAACCGTTTGTTGGTGATGAGCGGATTGAAGCGAAAAAGGTGTTCGGGAATGAATTGCGGCCGACTTTGCGTGATCCGCGTTTGTCACAGACTGTTTGTATGCCGGGGCAGCAATTACGTCCGGATGACAAAGCTCCTTATTATGTTGTACCGCCATTGATTGGTACTTCATCCTATAATCAGAATATGACTGGTTATTCTTTATTAAAACATGTGCAAATTGATTATACGGGCAGTCTGGATGCCGAGTTCAAGGGAGCCACACCGGCTATTCAGTTCCGTTATGCAGATATCTTGCTGAATTATGCGGAAGCTCTGGCTGAACTGGATGGTGTGGGGAATGCGCAGAAAATTATTGATGCCTTGCAACCTTTACGTGACCGTGTAGGCATGCCTCCGGTGGATTTTGACAGGGAATATAATCAGGAAGCTGATTATGGTTTCCGTAATCTTGATAAGTATATTCAGGCTGTACGTCGTGAACGCCGGGTTGAAAAAGCCTGTGAAGGACGCCGTCAGGAAGATATCATGCGCTGGGCTGCTGCGGACGAATTAATAGTGGGCAAATGGCCGAAAGGTGCGCTCTTTGTGGGAAGTAACCTTGAGAACCATCCTGTATATGGTGATAAGTTAATTTATGATCAAGCTTCGGGAAATAATCTTTTCCTGACAGGCAAGCCCGGGGATCCGTTGCGCTATATTATACCTACGAATCCTGCAGGGTATGAATCGGGTTGGAAGTTTGATGTCAACCGTGACTATCTGTTACCCATTCAGACACGTATGTTAGGAGATTTGACCGGTGGTATGTGGGAGCAAAATCCCGGATGGTAGGAATTATGTTAATAAAAAAGATATGAATAGAGTAACACCTGTGTTATTATATTCTTTGACGGGGGCAGCGGTGTTGTCATCGCTGTCTTCCTGCAAAGAAAAGAAATCTGAAGAGGTAAAAAAGCCGATGAATGTGGTCTATATCATGTGTGACGACCATTCTTATCAGACGATCAGTGCCTATGACCAACGTTATATGCAGACACCCAATATTGACCGGATAGCCAATGAGGGTGTCCGTTTCACAAACAGCTTTGTAGCAAACTCTCTGAGTGGTCCCAGCCGTGCCTGCATGCTGACCGGTAAACATAGTCATGCCAATGGATTTACGGATAATACCACCACAT
>CAUHML010000207.1 GCA_959606905.1 uncultured Bacteroides sp.
AAGATACGACGATCATGAAAGCAAAATACGCCTTAATAGCTTTACTGGCAATCACTTTTTGGGGTTGTGATGATAACACTGCCGGACTGGGATTGGGAATGTTTCCGGGAAGCGACCAGAATATCAATGGAAAGCTATCTACCTTTGATGTGACTACAGAATCCGTTCATGCCGGTAAGATATATGCAATGACTAATGTGGGGTATGTAGGTAAGTTCACTGATGAAACATTCGGAACTTATCAGGCAGGTTTCTTAGCAGAACTCAACTGTCCGTCAGGAATGACATTCCCTGGAGTATACAATGGTACTGCTCTTAACGATAAAAAGAAAGCTACCAATATAATGGTAGACGAAGCTGGGCTTGGAGACGACGCTATTGGAATATACAATACAGATAATATAAATGATCCAAAAAGAAAACTCATAGGCAACATTCATACTATTGAGCTTTATTTGTGGTATAGCAGTTACTTTGGAGACTCATTAACAGCTTGCCGTTTAAGTGTCTATGCATTAAATGAAAATTTAGATACAAAGAACGCCTATTATACAGATATTACTCCAGAGGATTATTACGATGCAAATACTGATAACAGTCTATTAGGAACGAAAGCTTATACAGCTGTTGATCTTTCAGTAAAAGACTCCATTCGTAAACTTAGTACATATGTTCCCAGCGTACACGTTTCTTTCAGAGATAAAGCTGCTAAAGAAATTGGAAAAGAAATTATTAAAAGAGCCAACGAGTTAGGTGTCAATTTTGACAATAAGGAGTTTAGAAAGATTTTTAAGGGAATTTATGTAAAGAGTGATTACGGCGATGGTACTGTGCTTTACATAGACCAAGCTCAAATGAACGTAGTATATAAATGCTATGCAGTTGATACACTTACAGGTGTTAAACTGGAAAAGAAAGTAGTAAAAGAAGGAGAGTCTAAAGACTCTACTTATTATGGATATCGTACCTTTGCCACTACTCGTGAAGTAATTCAAGCTAATCAGTTAGACAATGATAAGGATGCCATTCAAAAATGCATTAATGAGGATACGTGGACTTATTTAAAGAGTCCAGCAGGGATTTTCACTCAAATAACTCTTCCTATTAGCCAAATAGCAGATTCACTTCTTAACCAAACAGCAGAAAAGCGTCAAAGTGATATACTAAATGCTGTTAAACTAGGAATACCTATCTATAATGAAACCAGTGACAAAAAGTTTGGTATGTCGACTCCTAGCAATGTTTTATTAATACGTAAAAAGTACAAAGACAGTTTCTTTGAAAAAAACCAGCTTAGTGATGAAATAACTTCATCTCTATTTAGACCCACCACAACTAGCTTTACTCAATACACATTCAACAATATCACTCAAATGATTAATGATTGTTTAGCAGATAGGGAAAAAGCAGAGAAAGAAATACATGAAAAGGGGTCTATAACAATCAAAATAACCGATTTAGATGGAAATAGTAAAGATGAAACCGTCAATAATATTAAAGATTGGGAAGACTTAAGCGAATGGAACAAATTCGTACTTATCCCAGTACTTGTGACCACAGATTCTTCTTCAAGTAATAGCTACTATGGTTCCAGCAATGTTATTAGTATACAACATGATTTAAAACCTGGCTATGCACGTTTAAAAGGAGGCAAGAAAGGAACTATACAAGATGCCAAAGGTAACCCTGTATATCCAGAGTATGTGCTCAAGCTTGAAGTTGTTTCTACAAACTTTGGAACAAAATCAAAATAAGAAATAGTTGAAATATTATAAAGCAATAGCGCAGGTTACTCAATGTAACTTGCGCTATTGCTTTATAATATATTTATAGAGAAGTCAGATAAAATAATTCCATAATAAAACCGCTCAAACAGCAATCTTTGCTAGCGTACGTTATAGTTATAAATAAGCCTAAGATTCCTGATTAATATAGAAGAAATAGTGACGGTATATGCTTAGGATATTAACGGTATCGTCACCATATAGCGTCACTATTTCTATCGGATAGCGTTATTACTATCTTACAAAAGTATATTCTCCTACAAAGATCTTAACTTAATCCATAATAAAAACCGTGAGTTTGATTTTATCTCACTCACGGTTCCATATAATAGATTCTTATACTTCTTATTTAACAGCAGCCTTTTTAGCTTTCCCCGTAGACTTCTTCGACTCGGCTGTTGCTTTCTTTACTTCAGCTTTCTTTGCAGCAGGTTTTGATTTAGTAGCAGGGGCCTCTTTCACTACCGGCTCTTTAGCATTAGTAGCCTTTTTGACCGCCGTTTTCTTTGCCGCTTCTACTTTTGCCTGTAATTTAGCCAATACCTTTTCCAATTCAGTAATCTCATCCCCCTGATTCTTAATGGTAGTCAACAAAGAATTTAGTTCTTCACTGTCTACATCAACAGGATACAGTGCATCTACCCGTTTGATAAAGTCACCCAAAATATTCATATAGTTGGTGAAAGCATCATAAGGAGAATCATAGATACCACGGTTCAACCACATCCCATTGTTCTTCGTTGTCATAAAACGGAAGTTATTGCTGGCCTGCAAGTAATCCCAATCCTGCTTAATACGACGATCATCACATAAATGAACACGTTCGGCTACACTATACAGTTTATTGAAAGCCTCACGTTGCATAACATTACCCAGCCAACAACTAGTATCTCTTTCTTCATCTACCCATGACATCGGATAGGCAACATCAAGCTGCGACACTGATTTCAGCTTCGTTACGATTTCCGTCGGTGTAGAGAACGTGATTCCCTTAGCTTTTGCACATTCAGGCAGTGCCTTCATAAATTCAAGAATATTGGAAGATAACGGTTGAGCCATACCAAGTGCACTCAATTCCATAAAGATATTGATGACTTGTTCTTCTTGTGGCAATGCATCGATCCAATTAATATACTTATCGGCAAACAAAGGATATTCCGCCCAATCTGAATTAGAGAAACGCAAACTGATGTCGTCAGAGAGTTTGAAATCCCGCAACAAGAGCTTAAGACTTGGAGCCTGATTACAGTGATAAACATAATGCGGGCTCTTCCATCCCAACACATGTTTAGCACCTTCCGTCAACATCCCTTTGAAGCCCATAGAAGCTACCAATCCACCAATTTCATCAGAATAAATCAGACTAGAATTGCGGAACACTTTCGGTTCTTTACCAAACATCTGTTTCATCTTATCACGTTGACGAAGTACTTCTTCACGGAAGCAATCCTCGTTGGCCAGTGAAGACAAACCATGCGAATAAGGTTCACATAAGAACTCACAACAACCAGTTTCATTCAACTGATGCAATAAATCAATGACTGCCGGAGCATGAATTTCCAATTGTTCCAAGGCTACTCCCGAGATAGAAAGCGCTACTTTAAAAGCCCCCCCCGAGTTTTTCGCCATCTCAATCAATGTATTGAGAGCAGGAATATACGAACGTTCAGCGACCTCATTCATACCCGTTTCGTTGGCATAATCATCATAATAATAATGGTCATTACCAATATCGAAGAAACGATAACGTTTCAAATGGATAATTTGATGTATTTCAAAATAAAGACAGATAGTTCTCATTTTTATTTATTGTTTTGTTATTTACCATAGTTTCTTAACACAGACTCGTAGAGAGCACGGATTCTCAAGCCGACTTTTTCCCACGTAATCCCATCTACTTCCTTCTTTCCCTCTTCTTTGAGATATTCGAAAAGAGACGGATTGGTACACAGAGAATGGATAGCGTCAGCCATCGCATGAATATCCCAATAGTCAGTTTTTATCACCTTATCAAGAATCTCGCCACATCCAGATTGCTTAGAAATGATGGAAGGTGTTCCACACTGCATAGCTTCCAGCGGAGCGATACCGAAAGGTTCAGAGACAGACGGCATGACAAATACATCACTGTTCTTATAAACCTCATATACCTGTCTACCTTTCATGAAGCCCGGGAAGTGGAATCGATCGGCAATACCACGTTCGGCCACCAGGTTAATCATGGCATTCAACATATCGCCCGACCCCGCCATTACAAAACGAATATTACGAGTACGCTGCAATACAAGCGCAGCAGCTTCTACAAAATATTCCGGTCCTTTCTGCATCGTAATACGTCCAAGGAAAGTGACCACCTTTTCTTTTGAGTGATCGGGACGTGGAATATCCAGCAGTTCCTGCGACAATGGATAAACAGCATTATGCATGGCAAATACCTTTCTGGGGTCCTGATGATACTCGTTAATAACAGTGCGACGAGTAAGCTCGGATACGCACATGATACAATCGGCATGATCCATACCATTCTTCTCAATCGAATAAACAGTAGGATTGACTTTGCCACGAGAACGGTCAAAATCCGTAGCATGCACATGGATGCAAAGCGGCTTTCCGCTAACCATTTTGGCATGTACTCCGGCAGGGTAAGTCAGCCAGTCATGCGCATGAATGATATCAAACTCCTGCTGACGGGCTACTACTCCGGCAATGATCGAGAAATTATTAATTTCTTCGTGCAAGTTCCCGGGATAACCACCTGCAAATTCCATACATCCCAAATCATTCACATGCATATAAGAAAAATCAGCATAGATATGATCGCGGAAGGAGTAATATTCTTCCGGTGTCATTTCCAACAAACGTGATTTCAAGTAGTCATAGTGGACATCACGCCACACGATGGGTACTTGATTCATACCGATTATTTTCAAGAACTTCTCTTCTTCGCCGCTAGGTTTAGGCATACAGAAAATCGTCTCCATATCACCTTGCAGACTCAATCCTTTAGTTATTCCATAAGAAGCAACCGCAAGACCACCATATATTTTGGGAGGGAATTCCCATCCAAACATTAAAACTTTCATCTTCGTTCCTCCTTTTTTAATAATACTTAGACAGTAGCTTTAAGACACGCAGTATTTCTGCTACATTCATCGCAAACGATACTGCGCCACGTCCTTTGAAAGGCGGGTTCCCATCAAACAATTCGGGAATGGAACCAACACAGTGGCTTGTCATCTCATCATCATAACTAATCAGCTGACGTTCAACGAATGACAACCCGCTCATCTTATAAATTCGAAGATAAGCTTCCAGATAGAATCCCATCAACCAAGGCCAAGCAGTACCCTGATGATAAGCATAATCCCGTTGTATCTGCGGACCTACATAGTTCGGATTATATCCACCGCTCTTCGGACTCAACGAACGAATTCCTTTCGGAGTGAGCAGCTCTTTGGTCACAATATC
>CAUHML010000208.1 GCA_959606905.1 uncultured Bacteroides sp.
TTCGGGAGTGAATGAAAAAGTGCATCAAATTCTTGAAAAATCAGGATTTAATGAATTACTGGGAAAAGAAAATATCTGTCCTAATATTAATGTAGCACTGGAAAAGGCAAAGGACATTATAGAAAAATAAAACGGACTACTCTATTAAAAGAATTTATCTATGGAAAAGAGGATACTCCCGATAGCTGGAATATCCTCTTTCTCATCTAAATACTTCAGGTTGGTACTACTCCACCAAAGAGTGGCATGAATAGAATGCCAATATCCGTTCTTTCAGTAAATAGGTATATTTAGTTTGTGATTGTTGGGACAACGCATCTGCTAATTTCATTTTTATCTCATTATACTCATATACAGCCGACTTTCCAGCCATATACTTCTCTAACGCATACCGATGCGCCTCCCGATTGGCAGCTACCGCTTTGGTAGTAGATTCGTATTTCTCAAAAGCTGCCAACGCATCCATATATGCTTTCTCAATATCCTTATAGAGACTTCTCTTTTCATTTTCCAATGACAAGCGAGCATTATTCTCTTCCAAACGCGCTGTTTTTACCTGATTCCTCGTAGAGAAGCGGTCAAAAAGAGGGATGCTTAATGTGAAATAAATGCTTTTCTGCATATTGTTTTTAAACTGCTGATAAAAAGACGGATTCATTGCACGACGAGAATAATAGTAACCGGTATTGATTCCGGCACCCAAAAAAAGCTGTGGGTAATATCCCGACTTGACAACTTTTGTACTTTTCACTTTACTCTGCAAAGAATAATGAGCTTGCTTTATCTGAGGCATACAGCTTAATGCCGAGGCGTAAATCCCCTCAGGAGTGACAGACTCCATAGAAACTATACTTTCATCCAAAGAATCTACATCAAAATACTCCTCACCCTTCAACTCCATCAATTGCATCAAGTCAAGAAAAGAAAGCCGCAGCGAGTTCCTAGCTTCAGTAGCCACCAGCTCATCATCAGCCAATTGAGCTTTCACATCATATAATTGAGACTGCGGAACTTTTCCATTCTCTATCAAAATCCGTGTTCTGATTTCTTGTTCTTTTGTCAACCGGATTTGTTCTTGAGCGATACGATAGATTTCTTTATTCAACAGTATCTGAAAATAATAGTTAGTTACATTGAGTGACAAATTGTTTTCTATCAATTCCTTATTTGCCTCAGCCGCCAATATATCGAATTTATTCCGGGTAATGGATGCACTTGTTTTGAATCCGGTAAAAAGAGGCATTTCAGCACTGGCAGAGAATGAAGAATTTTGTATGTTGCTATCTTCATACGTATTATCCTGATTCAAGGCCCTGCCAAAAGAAAAACGTTGTGAAGCTCCTACATTCAGGTCGGGCAGAAAACTGCTCTTCAGCGTATTTCTCTCTACTTTCAAACTTTTAATCCGGTTTTGACTCTGCTTCACCTCTATATTGTGCAGTATGGCATAATCTATACATTCTTTGAGACTCCACTTCTTATTTTGTGCTTGTATATTCGCTATAAATACGATGGCTGCAACAGCTGCAACTATTAACTTTTTCATACTGCTCATTCTTTAACCTATTTCATCAAACTGTTCCTTCCATAAACGATGATACATCCCATTCGAATTGAACAATTCTTCATGAGTACCTGCCTCGATTACTTGCCCCTTATCAATCACCACAATCTTATCAGCATTCTTCACTGTACTCAACCGATGAGCAATCACGATAATCGTTTTCCCCTTCCGTGCCAATGCATCCAGCGTCTGCTTTACATAGCGTTCGGAAATAGAATCAAGCGAAGACGTTGCCTCATCGAAAATAAGTATCTCCGGTTCCTTATACAAAGCACGTGCTATGGCAAGCCGCTGCCGCTCGCCACCCGACAAGGATGCACCATGTTCACCGATATAAGTCCGGTAGTCCTTAGGCAAACCATCTATAAAGTCCTTCAAACCAAGTTGTTCCGTCAAATCTACAATTTTCTTCATGTCCGGATGCAAGTCACCTACCGCTATATTCTCTGCAATGCTGCCGGCAAATAATTCAATCTGTTGAGGTACTGTTCCCACCCGGCGACGAAGGCTGCGATTGTCTATTTGCGCAATATCATAATCGCCTATGCGAATGCGACCCTCCTGTATAGGATAAATATGCTGTAACAACGAAATCAAAGTCGTCTTGCCCGACCCGCTTTCTCCCACTATGGCAGTAGTCTTCCCCTTTTCTATCTTCAAGCCCAATTCCTTGAACACATCCTTGCGCGAACCATAGCGAAACGAAACATTCTCAAACGTAATATCGCCTACCATATCCGGTTCTAATATTATCTTTTGATTATTATCCTGTTCGCGTTCCAAGTCCATAATCTGGAATAAGCGGTCGGCGGCAATCAGTGCATCCTGAATAGTCTGATTGGAAGAAATCAGCGAGCCGATAGGAGAAATTACATAACCAACCAAGGAATAAAACACCATCAGAGCGCCGGGTGTCAACTCCTGATCGACCACCAAAATACTTCCTAACCAAAGAACGGCAATCGTAATGCCGGTAGATACAAACTGAATACCGCCTTGCGCCATAATGGATCCATAAATACTGCGATACGTATTCTTTAATAAATGTACAAAACGAGTTTCCGTTTTCAAATTGGCATATTCCTCTATACCGAATCGTTTGATAGTAGAAATAGAATTAAGAGACTCCACCAATTGCGCTTCCAAATCAGCACTACTTTCCATAATACCGCGCTGATATTTCCGGTTCAATTTATTAAATCCCCAGAAAATAAGCAAGAATAAGGGGGCAGACACTAATGTAATCAATGCCAGCTCCCAGGAATAAACGAACATAAGGCACACAGAGAAGACAAGAATCATGATATTAACCACCAGATCCAACGAAACATTATTGATAAAATTACGGATTTTCACCGCATCATTGACGCGTGAAATAATTTCACCTACGCGCATCGTATCAAAGAATTGCTGAGGTAAAGTCAGCAGATGCTTATAATATCCTAAAATCAATGCCGCATCAATCCGTTGTCCGGTCTTTAAAGCCAGAATACTTTTCATTGCTCCGATAAAAGTCCGCAATAGCAGGATGACCAGCATGATCACTCCCATGAGATTGAGTAAATTGATATTTTTATCCACCAATACATAATCTGTAATTTTACCTACATAGATGGAAGTGGATAATCCCAAAATGCTATAAATAAGCGCACCAAACACGGCTTGTAGCATCACGCTTTTGTGAGGAGCCAGCAGAGAAAAG
Source organism: uncultured Bacteroides sp. (assembly GCA_959606905.1). The sequence continues at coordinate 3,267 of CAUHML010000208.1, forward strand.
AACTTCTTTGTCATACCGGTTTTCATGTTTCCGGTCTTGAAAGTTTCTTCCGGTTCCAATAACACCAGTACACCGGTCCACATTTTCTCAAATTCCTGATTGGTCACGCGATGCATCCGCCCGTCACCCGGATCCATATACTCTATGTATTCTTTCTTTTTCTCCACCTTATATATCACTACAAAATGCTGAAGCTGCTCGTGCACGATGACATGGGCAATAACAGGTTTAGGAACAATGTACAATGCCTCAAACTTAGCCCGCACTCCTTTAGCTGACAAGCCCAGCTTATTAGCAGCCTCTATCAACCCCAAAATATTCGTTCCTTTTTGATCGGTAAACGCATATTGGCGGATACGTGCAATGGGAAATTGCAAACCATAATAGGCACATACGGAAGCCAGACAAGCCGCTCCGCAATCTGTAATATCAAACTGTTTTATTTTAATACCTTTCTTGCTCATCATTGAATATTTATAAATGAATTGTAGAATCAAAATTTAGCTATCATCGCATTATTCTCATATTGTTTGGGATTCGCCCAATCGTCTATCTTTTGGTAGAGCAAATCGAAAAGCGATCGCCGCGTTATCATAAAATGGGCACTGACGGTCATTCCCTTCTTTAATATTCCTTTCTGTCCGCTTTTCAGCATAAGATAGTTCCGCTCCATTTGACATTTCACTTTATAGAATGAGTTTCCCTGACTGTCGGTTAGGAAGTCTGATGAAATTTCGGTCACTTTGCCGGGTAATGTTCCCCATTCATTATAATTAAATGATTCCACCTGTACATTGACCGGCATTCCCAAACTCATAAAACCGATATTTCGAGGAGTAACATATATCTCCATACACAGTGTGGAATCCGGGCTGATAACTGCCAATGACTGTCCTGCCTGTATACTGCTTCCCCTGTATATGCCGGAAAATTGATCAATGGTTCCACTTATCGGACTACGAACTATATAGAGTTCTTTATCTTTCAACTCTTGCTTCAGTGTAGTATTCATTTCGCTACGAGAATTACGATACGTATTCAGATCTGCCTGCCACGTACTCAACTGGCTTTGTATCAATGAAGCCAGTTCATTTTGCCGGCTTTGATATTGAAAATAATATTTATCATATTCTTCTTCTGAAATCACTTTCTTATCAAACAGGTTTTTATTGCGCTTATACTCTTTTTCTGCCTGTGCCAAAGAGGTTTCCAGTTCTTTTTGCTTTTTGATAAAATAGGTATATTCCTGTTGACGTACCGGAGAATGAAACCTGGCAGGACATTCGCCTTTTGCCAGATAAGCCAAATCTGACAAATGTGCTTCATAGTCATTCAGGCGATTCGTTTGATAATTGATTTTATAATCGGAGTTATTGGTGCGGAAGCGGAGGAGTACATCGCCTTTATTCACTTGATCGCCTTCGCGCACATAAACTGAATCTATTAATTCTGTGATAGACGATTTTATTTCAGTTTTTTCAGTAACCGGCCTTACTACTCCACTGCCTTGCACAGAGATATCTACATAGATAAAAGGCAATGCAATCATAACGGCAGTCACGGCTGCCAATACTATCCAATAGATAATTTGGGATTTTGTGGTGTGTTGATAGATGTATGTTTCAATACTGTTCTCTATCCATTCATTTGGTAATAACATAACATTTCTACTTTTACTGATTCATGCAGCAAAAGTAGAATGAAAGAAAAAAGATATGTGTTATCGAATTGTTATCTTTAGGTTAATATCTATAAGTTTATACAGAAAAGATTCAGTGTTGACATGTTTTCAACACTGAATCTTTATTTAGAATGCACTATAGACAATTCCAATGATACCATTAATGCTTTTGAAACGATATCAAGCGTCTTTATTTTTTCTATATATCAATATGACATTATAAAAAAGTCCTATTATATAGATAAGTATGCGAATCAGTAGTTGAAATACCTACTTGATTCAGTTAGTTAAAATGTTATTA
>CAUHML010000209.1 GCA_959606905.1 uncultured Bacteroides sp.
TCCGACTTGGGTAGTGCCATACTTTCAAAAGACGGGGAAGATCTTTACTATTTCTCTGCGTTCGAAGATGGATATGACCTTTGGAAAATGAATCTCCGTGAAAAAGATACGAAGCGTCTGCACAAACTCAATACCGGTTGGGCATCGTTGATGTTGGACAAAAAAGGAGATATCTTTTTGTTGGGAAGCCGGATTATGCAAAAGATGGATGCCAAGTCGGATGCGTTGAAGTCCATCAGCTATCAGGCTGAAATGAAAATGGATTTGGCTGCCGAACGTGAAACGATGTTTGACCATGTGTACAAACAGCATCAAAAACGCTTCTACAATGTCAATATGCACGGGGTTGACTGGGATGCTATGACTAATGCTTATCGTAAGTTCTTGCCTCATATTGATAACAATTATGACTTTGCAGAATTATTGAGTGAGTGGTTGGGTGAGCTGAATGTTTCACATACCGGAGGACGTTATTCTCCCAAAGGAAAAGGAGATGTCACTTCTAATCTCGGACTCTTGTTCGACTGGAATTATCAGGGAAAAGGAATGCAGATTGCTGAAATAATAGAAAAAGGTCCGTTCGATCATTCACGTACCAAAGTAAAGGCAGGTTGCATCATTGAAAAGATTAATGGAGAAGAGATAACTCTCGATAATGACATAACCTGCTTGCTGAATAATAAAGCAGGGAAGAAAACATTGATTTCAATCTACAATCCACAAAGTAAAGAGCGTTGGGAAGAAGTGGTGATGCCGGTCACTAACGGGCAACTGAATGGATTGTTATACAAACGTTGGGTAAAACAACGTGCGGCAGATGTTGAAAAATGGTCGAAAGGACGTTTGGGATATGTTCATATTCAGTCGATGGGAGATGACAGCTTCCGTACTGTATACTCGGACATTCTGGGAAAATATAACAACTGCGAAGGCATTGTGATTGATACCCGTTTCAACGGTGGTGGCCGTCTGCATGAAGATATTGAAATACTGTTCAGTGGTCAGAAATACTTCACACAAGTGGTACGCGGACGTGAAGCCTGTGACATGCCGAGTCGTCGTTGGAACAAACCTTCCATTATGTTGCAATGTGAAGCTAACTATTCGAATGCACACGGAACTCCGTGGGTATATAAACATCAAAAGATTGGCAAACTTGTCGGTATGCCTGTTCCGGGTACTATGACAAGTGTGTCTTGGGAAACTTTACAAGATCCTTCACTGGTTTTTGGTATTCCTATCGTCGGTTATCGTTTGCCTGACGGCAGTTATTTGGAAAATACCCAATTGGAACCGGATGTAAAGGTTGCCAATAATCCGGAAACAGTAGTCAAAGGAGAGGATACCCAACTAAAGGTGGCTGTGGATGAACTTCTGAAAGAGATAGATAGTCAGAAGAAGTAAATACGAGTATAATTATATCTAAAATAAAGAGTCGCTTCTTTGAAAGAATCAATCAGATTCTAACAGAGAAGCGACTTTCTTTTATAGTGATTTTCTTATATTGACCTTTTTATATGACTCCTTTTATAAGGCGTTTATTTTAAATAGATATAGGGCTTACTTCCAGACCGGTAGTAATCTATGGAGGTTTTTTCTAGTCATTATCTTCTGATTCAGGAAGCTGACGATATACCCCGTTATACAAGCGGCAATGAGTGATCCTTCTCGTACTCCCTGAATACCTTGAGTCAGCAGCAGCGAGAGAATCACGGCTAATGTAACCAAAGTAATATCAAAATAAACTTTGAACTTTCCAAATTCCTTGTTATAATGGCGGGATGCATATTTCACAAATGCTTCTGCGCTCATCATGGCTACTTTTGGTTTCAGTTCAAGCACTACTCCGATAGACTGCACCATGCATCCTGTAAGTAATAAAGCAATCGACATACCATAATTAGCGGGATGCAGTTCGCTTGTCAGCATCATATTGAAATCAATGAATGCCGAAAAGATAAAAGAGAACGGTAGTTGAAGAAGAATTTCAATAATATCCTGTCGGGTTCTATTCTTTCGGATTAACCAGAACTGTCCCAGGATAAGCACCATGTTGATGATAAATGTGCAAGTACCCAACGATAAAGGACTATTCAGGCTTAATACATAATTGATGCTCGATATGGGAGTAGTTCCCAATGCCGAGCGTATAATCAACACGATACCTGCCGCTAAAAAATAGAGTCCGATAACAAACACTAAATACCTCTTAAAAATCTCTTTCATTTCCATGTCTTTTTAACCTCTTTCTATTGATTCCTTTCTCATGTATTGAAAAGGATATGCAAAGGTCTTGTTTTTTACTCTGAAATAGATTATCTAATTCCATACAGTTTTTGTCATATCCGAAACAAATCGTATTTTTACGTCATAAAATAAAGGTGTAAATGGTAAAATCTCGTATATTTGATAATACACAGTTGTTGAAGGAGCATCCTGAACTTCCTCATTATAAAGAGGAAGTAGTCTGTTTCCGGAGTGAATATAAAGACAGAAGTTATCCGGCAAATGAATGTTATTTCAATCGGGAGCTTTATATGATATTCGTTCTTGAAGGCCGTTCGGAAATTCTACTGAATGGAGAGTTTATTGCGATAGAACCGAATATGTTACTTATTCATGGAGCAAATTATCTCACAGAACATCTTTATTCAAGTCGGGATATTAAATTTATCACTCTCGCCCTTTCCGAATCTATGCGGACGGACGATTCTTATCTGACACAAATCACGGCAATCTTGTTGGCAACCATGAGGCGGAATAAGCAATATACGATTCAGTTGACAGAGTATGAAGCTCAAATCATCCATAAGGAGCTGGAAGTATTGATGCATCTGATGAATATTGAACATCATTTCCTTTTCCGGCGTATACAGGCAGCGTGCAATTCTCTGTTTTTGGATATAGCAGATTTTCTTTCCCGAAAGACCGTTATCAAAAAAGAGATCAGTCGTAAAGATCACGTTCTGCAAGAATTTCATGCACTCGTTACCCGTAATTTCAGGGAAGAACATTTCGTGAGCTTTTATGCGGATAAACTGGCTATTAGTGAACAGTACCTGGCACGCATTGTACGTCTTGGAACAGGTAAGACTATCAATAGCCTTATTAATGAATTGTTAGTAATGGAAGCGCGTACTTTATTGAGTTCTACCAAATTTACGGTTGGCGAGATTGCTGCTAAACTGGGGTTTAGTGATGCAGCCGGTTTTTGTAAGTTCTTTAAAAGAAATGCGGGACAGACTCCGTTGAATTATCGGAAAGGATTATTGATTTGAACGGAAAGGATTGCTGAACTGAATGGGGAATTACTGAACTGAATAGAGAATATAATGAATTTAAATAATAAGTTGACTGATTTGAATGAAAATGGAAGTAGGTTGATGCAACTGTCCTTAAAGACCGTATACATCAACCTACCTGAATATATAGTGCATGGGTTTGATTTTAACCGATCACTGCTGTGATATCTTCTACAATCTGTTCATCCGTCAAATGATTGGCACGGAGAAACTCCTGTATATCATATCGGTCAACAAATTCTTTTTTAGCTCCAAAGTTCAGAACTTTCATGTTTGTAGCACCATAATAACGGGTAATCTTTTCACCGAAACCGCCATCCAATACACCGTCTTCCAACGTAATCACTAATTCGTGATCTGCTTTCAGTTCATCCATCAGTTCGTTGTCTACACCGGTGATGTAACGAGGATTGATAAGCGTTGCGTCAATATTGGCTTTTTCTTTCAGAAGTGATGCAACCGACTGTCCCAATCCATAGAACGAACCTAAAGCAAGAATGGCTACTTTCGATCCACGATGCGTTACTTTATAGCGATTGAGAACACTATAATCAGTCTCCACCGGTTCCCCACAAGTAATTACATCTGTTGCCGGCACACGGATAGCAACCGGGTGTTCATTTTGGCGGATGCTCCATTCTAGCATAGCAAGATATTCCTCTTTGCAAGTCGGTGCCAGATAAACCATATTAGGAATATTGCTGATGAGCGGAATATCGAAGAAGCAGAGGTGAGTTACATCATTCATTCCGGACAGTGTACCCCAGAATACCAACAAAACAGCCGGGTTATTATTGATACAGAGGTCTTGCGAAAGTTGATCGTATGAACGTTGGATAAATGTACTATACACTCCGTAAACAGGTTTTCCGCCATTGGCTGCGATACCCGAAGCAAGAGCTACTGCGTGTTCTTCTGCAATACCGACATCTACAAACTGTTTGCCAGCTTCCTGGCGGCGGTCCGGAGTGAATCCGAGAACGGCAGGAGTACCCGAAGTGATTGTCACCACACGAGAATCTTCTTTCATCTTTTTCAGCAGATATTGAGCGGTTACTTCGCTGTAATCTTCTTCCTCATAACTGACTTTTGCTTCTCCGGTTTCCGGATTGAATGGAGTGCGCCAGTGATAAGTCTCTTTATCCTGTTCGGCACGTTCATAACCTTTACCTTTCAAAGTGTTGATGTGTACTACTATCGGATGCTGAATATCTTTCACTTTGGAGAATGCTTCAATCAACGCCTGTACATCGTTACCGTCATTTACATATATATAGTCCAGTCCCATCGCCTTGAAGAAGTTACATTCGCACTGACCGTTACTGTCACGCAATTCTTTCAGATTCCTGTATAGACCTCCATGATTTTCAGCGATAGACATTTGGTTATCATTGACGATAATAATCATGTTGGTGCCAAGCTCTGCTGCATAATCCAGTCCTTCAAAAGCTTCCCCTCCGCTTAAGGAGCCGTCGCCTATGACAGCTATGATATTTTCATTGCCGCCTGTGAGGTCGCGTCCTTTTGCCAATCCGGTGGCCAGACTGACAGAAGTAGAAGTATGACCGATTACAAAGAAGTCGTGTTCGCTTTCTTGTGGTTCGGTATAACCGGACACGAGATCGTATTCTTCCGGATGAAGAAAAGCGTTTTTACGGCCAGTCAGCATCTTGTGTACATAACTTTGGTGCGATACATCGAATACGATTTTATCTTTTGGAGAATTGAATACATAGTGCAAGGCAATAGTTGCTTCCACCATTCCGAAGTTGGGTCCGAAATGCCCGCCATGTTCGCTTAACTTTTGTAGGAGTGACACACGGATTTCATCACTTAACTCGTTTAGCTCTTTTACCGACAGCTTCTTTACATCTGCCGGAGAATAAATATTTTCTAAGTACATATCAAACAGTTTTT
>CAUHML010000210.1 GCA_959606905.1 uncultured Bacteroides sp.
GCTGAAAGAAATATCCTATATCCATGCGGAGGGTTATCCTGCTGCGGAAATGAAGTTTTAAATGATTAATAGATTTCTTATTCATATTACCATGTAACTCCTCTTGAAATATCCATCCGGTTCGATTTGATCTTTCTGAATTTCCAGGAGAAATTTATGGTAAAATACCGCCCGAAGTTTTCTCGGTCAATATAACTGGTATAGTTATCTTTCATTTGGATAGCTATGAAATTCACATTTTATCTGACATCGGCCTATATTCGCGTATGCTTCCATCGTTTGTAGTACCTTCGTAGTTCGATTTCACTTTACCAAACCGATAAGCAAAATTTATGGTGAAAAACCGTCCATAATAATTTGTCCACGTGTTTTGAATGTAGTTGGAATACATTTGGCTGTTGAAAGTCCGATGACTATTTAGTAGATCATATGCGGCAATACTAATGTCTCCTTTGCGATTTAACACTTTACAGCCTATGTTCAAGTTTAGGGTGTGATTGCGGTTAATCTCTTTATTGATTCCATAATCACGGCTGAAAATGAAATTATAATGACTACTTAGATAGAAGTATTTACATATTTGGCTTATATCTAACATTGCTCCTGCCGTCTGATAGAATGTTTTACCTGTATAATTTTCAGTATTGATGCTATGTACATAATGGGTATTGGCACTGATTGTTACTTTTAATCTTTTAGTTAGGCTGCAAAGTAGGAAATGTTCGATCAATGGAGCATAGGTACGTGTTGTTGTCTTATTTTCTCCTATATAATATGGGTTATGTTCGTAGTTGAATCCGGTAGATAAGGCATATTTGGATTTTATACTACGTATAGGAGCCTGCCATATCAGTTTGCCTTTTATGTCCCAATATCCTTCTACGTTTTCAAAACTAATTAGAGAACTGTGTGCAGGTGCTGTGTATTGCAATCCCGATAGATAAGTTTCGGCATTGTAATAGGTTGTCTTTGCAACAGGAGAGTGTTGGCGGATAGAGGCATTGATAATAACACCTATGGTGTGGTTATGTTTTCCTAACATACGATTGCAATTGAAGAGGAACGAATGTAGATATGATTGTTTTAAGTTGGGATTTCCACTGCGCAGCATGTAAGGATTGCTGTTATCTATTTGTGGGCGTAACTGCACTATGTTTGGTGCAAAATTATGCAGTCTGTAAGCGGCACTCCATGACTTTGTTATATCTGTATGCACAAAAGATATTGCTACTGTTGGAGAGATGAATGTTTTACGGTAGTTGTCCATTTCTTTTTCTTTCCGCTTAAGTGTAGTTTCCTTCAGTCCGGCTGAAATGTCACAACTTGTTTTTTGAAAGGGAAAAAAGTGAAATGAAACTTCCTGTTTTTGTGTCAGGTTATTTATTTTATAACTATATGTATTGGCTTCGTCTGTTTGTGGATTTGTGGGGCTCAACATATTCCAGGCAAATTGGTGTTTCCATCCGTTTTCGTATTTAACGGAATAGTCAAAAGATATTTGGGTGTCATTTTCTGGATTCAGTATATATATTAATTGCGCATTGCCGTTCCACTCCGTATTGCGGAGTTTTGATGGAATAGTCAGATAAGTTTGTGTTGTCGAACTTTCTAATGTGTCTATCCGTAATGAATGATTTTTGCCTTTATTTATATCTACTGAACTTTCTAATGTATATCCGATTCTGTCGGTAATACTGTTGACATAACTGACATCTTCCTTCACATGAAAATTCTTGTTTAGATTATCGTAATGCATCAGGCTTTTCGATGTTTGAAGATTGTTTTCTTCATTATAGATGTAAAGCGATTGCCAATCTTTGTTGTTGTTATATGTTATAAGCTGGTTCCAACGGAATTCTCCCCATTTGTCATTTGAATTGGAGAAAGAAAATTCGGAATAGTGATTTTGTTTTCTGTCACTGTTGCTATTTTGTTCTTCATAAAGGCGCTGCTGATAATTGTTGCCAGGAAAATAATGTTGTTCGGATCGTGTATTTGTATTATCGCGATTATATCCGAAAGTGTAAAATGCTCTAAATGTACCGTATGTTCCATTTTCTGTGTCCCATGAGCGTTCCGTAGCCAGATCTGCATAAGTCGTTTCGTTGTAAGTACTACCAGGATCGGAAATGGAAAGAACATTTTTGATATTATTTGATTTTCGGTTGATATTATTGTGAAATACATTACTTGTGAGTAAAAATTTCTCGGAGAAAAAGTTAGTGGTGAGTCCGAGCCCTTTACGGAACTTTCCTCTGTCGTTCTTTGAGTCCATGTTGCTGCCTGTACTAGCCAATAGGTGTGCTTTCCATGAGCTGATGAGTTTGCTTTTGGTTTCTATGTTGAGCACTCTGGTGAGATCCCCTCTGTACATTAGTTTTTTTGTTTTCGTATTTTCATATTCATCATAAGCCTTGATTTTTAATACATCTGTTGCAGAAAGATTCTTTAGTGCTGCCATTGGGTCACTTCCGAATATTAGTCTGCCGTCTATATAAGTTTTGGTTACTTGTTTTCCCATGATTTTGACGGAATGGTCGTCAGTCTCTGTTCCGGGAAGTTGCTCGACTATATTCATAGCGACATCCCCTTCTTGTATGTTGACTGCCTTCGGGTTGAATATTAGCGTGTCGCCATTTTGGGTCACAATGGGGATTCTGCCCTTGATGGTGACTTCCTCCAGTTGGATGGATTCATCCAAAATTTCTATGTAAAGATTAGAATTCTTTCCAGCTATTATATTTAATTCTTTTTCAACTTTCCGACACCCTATTGCAGTGATAATGAGTTTTGCTTTTCCTGTTTTTATGGGTTTGAAACGGAATACTCCATTTATGCTTGTTGTTTTCAGTGTGTCTTTTGCATAGATCAAAAAGATATTGGCACCGTCTAATGAACCATTAGACCCATTTTCTTGTTTGTGTATAATAAATCCCGATAGCTCATTTGTTTTATCTTGAGCATTTATCGGTAAAGTAATGTATAACAATAAAAAAATAGAAATAAATTTTTTCATATTGCTGTTTTATAAAAAGTTTAGTGATAGTGTGTGGTTTTATTTGTCTAAGGCTTGTGAACTTTCTTTTAGGAAGAAGTTCACCACCCTACGGCCTCCAATTCTTTCTTGTTTTGTTTCATAACCCAGATAACTTGCTTGGAGAATTTTTTTGTCGGCCTTAGAAATGCCTATACTATATTCTCCATCAATATCAGTTATAGTACCATTAGTACTACCCACTTCGATAACGCTCGCGCCTATTAGTACCTCTTTTCCTCCTTCAGTATAAACAACCCCTGTGATTTTCTGACTGAAAAGGACCATTGGGGAGATCGGAGATTGAAGTTTTTTGTTTTTGAAAAACTCAGTACTTTTATTGTCTCTTGCCTTGATTATTGGAGAGGAGGGGGCTTCTTGTGCAAAAGAACACATCATTATAGTAAATATGAATACAATGAATAAAATAATCTGCTTCATAATATAATTTTTTTTAATTGTTATACATTTTACTATCACTAAACTTTTTATAAACATACACGTTGAATGGTAGAGGAAAGGCTAAATTACCCTGTCAATCATCGCTATCAAATAATCGCATTTTCCACGTTCAATATCATTACTAGCCAAAGAACGAGCTTGTATCAAATAGCGACGTGTACTTTTCAACTTATCATAGCAAATGGCTTCGATATCCGTACCGACATAGAAATTGACAGCAGTCATAGGTTCCATACCCGATTGCTCTTCTGTTGCAGATATAGAGGCAAAAGTTGTCAGCAACCCTAATGATTGTAACTTATGATTAGTTTGCTCGTTGAGAGCAATGGAAGTTACTCTTGTTGATACAGCCTTGTCAATAGCCTTTAATGTCGGACACATTCCTTTTAAAGAACTGATATATACAGACAGTTGTGCAATCATTGGAGCACTTAAAGGTTTCCCATTTAAAGTTTCTTTGAATAATTGTTTCTCTATATCATTCAAATATGCTTCTTGGGTATAAGGTCTAGTTGATTTCTCTACACTCAATCCCATACGCATCAAACGAAACATCAAAGACATCATTGGATACCCGTTATTGTAAATCCATGTTGACATATCAGGATTGACACCACCTAAACGCAAGAAATCCTTATTAGAGTCCAGCCAACTTAAATCATAGAAGGTACTGAATATCTTTTGTAAGACTTTCTTTTGCATATCTGCCGATACCGGTTGATATGAAGGAACATTGCTTTTTTCGTTGGCTTCATTGATATAAATACCTCCGATATAAGAAGATACAGGTGACAATGTTTTATTGATTAATTCAATAATCACAAAATCAGGAAATAGCTCCCGGTAATCATTGGGGATATTATCGTCGTGAAACCAGGCAGGACTATTTTTAACTACATATTTCACATGAGCGATTTGTGCATCTAAAGAGGCTATCGGATCATTACCTAAATCATAGTTTTGGCAACGCGGGTCTGTAGCATAAGCTGGTGAACGCTTTCCATAGAAATAGCGTGGATCTCCATCGTGTTCCATAGCCCATTTCTTCAACATGTCTGATTCATTTTCACTGGTGGCGGCATACAGATATTTGAGCGTAAATGCATCACATACACCCGGTTTGTCGACAATCAATACCACTCCTTTTTCTTTATCACCGGGCTGTGCCAGATAATTGTATAATACGTTGTCCATGACTGAAGCTGTGATACCATATTTTTGAGTAAATTCAGGAGAACGCAGTTCCTCAGGGGAGTATGCTGCAGAACCAGCCAAATTAGTTGCCAATCCCAAACTAAGACCAAATGCTTTTAGCATACGTGCTGTCAGATTCTCACAGATCACCTCATCGGCAATGTAATAAGTCCGGAAGCGCGGATCAATCTCTGCCATTTGGTATACTCCATTACGACGTACGCTGACGGCAAGGTCGCGTGGTACTCCTATCTTGGTACTTAAGATTTCTCCAGTGCGTAAGTCAGTGACATTGTATGCGGTAACTTCCGAGTTGTTGTTATTCAGGAAAGCAATCGTATTTATCATTGGGTTATTAGCACGGAAAGTTGAATCTTTCTCATATGGTTTTATTATGATTGGTTTTCCTATTCCTAAGTCTTCAAATATTATATTCCATTCATCTGCACTTTTTTGGATGGCTTTTACCCAGCTATCTTGAATCAGAGTGTCGATGTAGAAGACAACAGGTTGTTG
>CAUHML010000211.1 GCA_959606905.1 uncultured Bacteroides sp.
GCATTCGTTTTTTTGTAGTCCATAAATCTATTTAAATTTAGTCTTTAATTACTTTTTGTGATTCATTAAATATTTTCTCAGCCTCTTTCAAGTACTTGCTTTCCGGAAACTCATTCTTAAAAGCATAATACTCATCAACAGTTTCACGATAACGATCCGCCTTTTTATCTTCCACGCTATAAATAGCCATTTCGTATCTTGCACGCAGAATTAATATAGAAAGTTCTTCGCGATAATCGGTATAAGGATAATCTTTCAGTGCATTCTGAGCCGTGATTACACAAGACTCATAATTATTACCCATATAATTACCCAAATTATAATATAGTTTTGCCGAATAAAGTTCTTTCAACACCAGCTTATCCTGCAAAGCAAAAATCATATCCTGAGCTTCCTGCTTCTTGACACTATTCGGAAAGTATTCCATGAACATCTGTAATTGTTGGATAGCCTGATAAGTACTCGATTGGTCCAGACGTGGTTCCGGAGTATCCAAGAACAAGGCCTTACCTGCATGGAAACGTGCCAATTCGGTAAATGTGCCACGCGGATATGTATTAAAATAGGTGATAAATGTCTGGGCTGCTGTCTGATAATCTTTCTGATTATAATAGCTCATACCCAACATATACAAGGATTCTTCCGCTTTATCGGTTCCTTTAAGAATGGTTATTAACTCGTTCAGCAAAGTAGCTGAGCGGTTATACTGCCCTTTCGCAAAATAGTTTTTGGCGGCTTCGTACTTGTATTCGTAATCGGTGCTTTTCAGCAATTTATTATACTCCCCACATGATGTCAGAGTAGCCGCCGCAAGCAAAGTTATAATGATATTTTTCTTCATCCTATTTAAAAATAATGCGCAAAGTTACTTATTCGCTGGGAATTTAGCAATTAATCTATGTTTTTTAATACATAAAAGGCGTTAAACATCGACAAAAGGGGAGAAAATAACGGCGAACCGGAAACAATATACGGTGAATAAACTACACATCACTTAAAAGCGCAACCTATTCACCGCATATTATTTACAATTCATTTTCTACTGTCTACATTTCAGCTATAATACTACAATTTATACAAATCGCTTGCCGCCAACAGGTCGACTTTCTTTTCTTTCAGCACTTCGATGCATTTATCCAGATTGCTGGGGCGAATCACCACATTTGCAATATTGTTGTTAGCAAATGAGTACATATATTCAATAAACACTCCTTCAGCAGACAAATATCCCAGTACCTTTGCCAAAGCTCCTGGTACGTTCGGACAGCTAATGCCGACCACATCAGTCACATTCACTGCAAAATGATTGTCTTTTAAGGCTTTGTATGCTCTATCCGGATCGGATACAATTCCACGCAGAATGCCAAAATCAGCATTTTCGGCGATGCACAAGGCAGAAAGGTTGATATTTTCTTTTGCCAGCACTTCAGTCACTTCCGTCAAACGACCTGACTTGTTTTCCAAAAAGATAGAAAGTTGTTTTGCTACCATAATTATTTAAGTATTAGGTTTACAGTTTTCTGTTATCAATCACTCGTTTCGCTTTACCCACGCTACGTTCAATACTACGTGGTTCTACCAGTTTCACATTAACACCCAATCCGAGTACACTTTGCAAACGTCCTGCCAATTTCTTCTTCAATGCCAACATCCGGTTGATTTCGTCCGAATAAAAATCCGGACGTACTTCCACCTGGAGTTCCATGGTATCGGTATTATTTTCACGGCCTACTATTAACAGGTAATGCGGTTCAAATTCTGCCATTTCAAGAATAACAGATTCGATCTGTGTCGGGAAGACATTCACCCCACGAATAATCAGCATATCATCACTACGTCCCAAGATACGATCCATACGTACCAACGTACGACCACAGGAACATGTGTCATAATGCAAGGCAGTTAAGTCACGAGTACGGTAACGTAATAGTGGCATCCCTTCTTTTGTCAAATGAGTAAATACCAGTTCACCCGTTTGCCCGGGTTCAACAGGTTGCAGGGTATTGGGATCAATAATTTCCGGAAAATAATGGTCTTCATTCAAGTGAGTGCCGTGTTGGCATTCACATTCGTACCCCACACCCGGTCCGGCAATCTCACTCAAACCATAAATATCATAAGCCTTGATACCCAGTTTTTCTTCAATTTCATGGCGCATTTGCTCCGTCCAGGGTTCTGCACCAAAAGCACCGACTTTCAACTTGAATTCTTCGCGGGGTAAACCGGAGTCTTTGATCGCATCAGCCAGATAAAGTGCATAAGAAGGAGTACAACAAAGCACCGTTGAACCGAAATCATGCATCAGTGTGATTTGTTTCTCCGTATTACCGCTGGACATCGGAATCACGGATGCTCCGATATTTTCTGCACCGGCATGTGCTCCCAATCCACCTGTAAAAAGTCCGTATCCATAAGACACCTGGAAAATATCCGAACGGCCGGCACCATAAGCAGTAAAAGCACGTGAGATACATTCTGCCCATGAAGACAAGTCCTTACGGGTATATCCGACAACGGTCGGTTTTCCGGTAGTACCAGAAGACGCATGAATACGCACAATCTGACTCATCGGCACGGCACAAAGTCCGAACGGATAGTTATCTCTTAAATCATGTTTTGTGGTAAACGGCAGTTTCACAATATCATCAATACTGTTGATGTCATCGGGCGTGATACCCATTTCCTGCATTTTCTTCCGATAGAAGGGGGTGTTGTGATAAACGTAATCTACAATTTTCTTGAGTCGTATGCTTTGAATCTTGCGAAGACTTTCGCGGTCCATACACTCAATGCTCTCATTCCAAATCATGTGTTTCTGGTATTACTAGTTGTATGAATCTGTTTTTTGATATTAATATGTTGCAAAGTAAAGGATTTATTTGGAAAAATGATTTGTTATCTCGATTATTTTACCGAATATTGCTCCACTTTTTAGGATTTAACTATGAATTTTGAATTAACATCAGCCTACAAACCCACCGGAGACCAACCGGAAGCGATTGCCCAACTAACAGACGGAGTAATCCAGGGACTTCCTGCACAGACTTTATTAGGAGTTACCGGTTCGGGAAAGACATTCACTATCGCCAACGTTATTGCTAACATCAACAAGCCGACGTTGATTCTAAGCCATAACAAGACGCTGGCTGCACAGTTATACAGCGAGTTTAAGGGATTTTTTCCGAATAATGCGGTAGAATACTATGTTTCTTACTATGACTATTATCAGCCGGAGGCCTATCTACCCAACAGTGATACTTATATAGAAAAAGACCTTGCTATCAATGACGAAATTGACAAACTCCGTCTTGCTGCCACTTCTGCCCTACTCTCCGGACGAAAGGATGTGGTCGTGGTGTCTTCCGTTTCTTGTATCTATGGCATGGGAAATCCTTCGGACTTCTATAAAAATGTCATAGAAATCGAACGGGGACGTATGCTCGACCGCAACGTATTCCTCCGCCGGCTAGTAGATAGTTTATATGTACGCAACGACATTGACCTAAACCGTGGGAATTTCCGTGTCAAGGGAGATACAGTAGATATTTATCTGGCCTATACGGACAATCTGCTCCGTGTCACTTTCTGGGGTGACGAAATTGACGGTATAGAAGAGGTAGACCCAGTGACCGGAGTCACCATTGCTCCTTTCGAAGCTTACAAGATTTATCCGGCAAATCTGTTCATGACTACCAAGGAGGCGACTCTCCGTGCCATTCATGAAATAGAAGATGATCTGACCAAACAGGTTGCCTTCTTTGAATCAATCGGCAAAGAATACGAGGCCAAACGGCTCTATGAACGGGTTACTTATGATATGGAAATGATCCGGGAGTTGGGACACTGCTCCGGGATAGAGAACTATTCACGTTACTTCGATGGTCGGGCTGCCGGTACTCGTCCATACTGCCTGCTCGATTTCTTCCCGGACGATTTCTTGATTGTTATTGACGAAAGCCATGTTAGCGTACCACAAATCCGTGCCATGTACGGAGGAGACCGTGCCCGTAAAATCAATCTTGTAGAATATGGCTTCCGTTTGCCCGCAGCCATGGACAACCGTCCGTTAAAATTTGAAGAGTTTGCAGAAATGGCAAAGCAGGTGATCTATGTCAGTGCCACTCCGGCAGAATATGAATTGATTCAGTCTGAAGGTATTGTCGTAGAACAAGTGATTCGTCCCACCGGCCTGCTTGATCCTATCATTGAAGTCCGGCCGAGCCTGAATCAAATTGATGATTTAATGGAAGAAATCCAGCTTCGTATCGAAAAAAGCGAACGTGTGCTTGTCACTACTCTCACCAAACGTATGGCTGAAGAACTGACCGAATATCTCCTTAATAATAATGTAAGATGCAATTATATCCACAGTGATGTCGACACTTTGGAGCGTGTGAAGATTATGGATGATCTCCGGCAAGGTATATACGATGTACTGATTGGCGTCAACCTGCTTCGTGAGGGGCTTGACCTTCCGGAAGTATCACTTGTTGCTATCCTTGATGCGGATAAGGAAGGATTCCTCCGTTCACACCGTTCCCTGACACAGACCGCCGGACGTGCTGCCCGTAATGTCAATGGAAAAGTTATCATGTATGCCGACAGAATGACGGACAGTATGAAACTCACCATCGACGAGACTAACCGCCGCCGCGAAAAACAGTTGGCTTACAATGAAGCAAACGGAATCACTCCCCAACAGATTAAAAAGGCTCGAAATCTATCAGTATTCGGAAATGCAAACTCGGAAACAGAAGAACTGCTGAAAGAAAAGCACGCTTATGTTGAACCTTCTACTCCGAATATTGCAGCAGATCCGGTGGTACAGTATATGAGCAAAGCGCAAATGGAAAAGAGCATCGAACGTACCCGCAAACTAATGCAAGAGGCAGCCAAGAAACTGGAATTTATCGAAGCTGCGCAATATCGCGATGAATTATTGAAACTGGAAGACCTGATGAAGGAGAAATGGGGATAAACTTTCCTCATTCTCCACATACTATATTCTGGGTATTAAGGGCTATAAATTCTTAACAAGTCTATAATACAAACATCCATTTTTTAATTAGTGTTATAAAAACACCTTTTATCTGCTGTTAATTTGCAGATATGGCAAAACAACGTATCTTTGCAGTGTGTTTTTCATAGTATTAGATTTAAGGTTAACAAAGGTTGGAGCAAGGCGTTG
>CAUHML010000212.1 GCA_959606905.1 uncultured Bacteroides sp.
ATTTTATATCCTTCTTACTCACCACATAGCCATTTGCCGCAATCAGCCCGTAACCGTCTGAATATCTTCATTAAAAACACTCGAAAGTTCCTGATACAGCATAATACAGAAATTTATGAAAATAATAAATAGCTATTTTTTTGGAAAAAAAACGCCAAAACATTTGTAATATCAAAGATTATCCATATCTTTGCACCGCATTTAAGAAATGCGACAACATGGTGACTGTAGTTCAGTTGGTTAGAGCGTCAGATTGTGGTTCTGAATGTCGAGGGTTCGAGTCCCTTCAGTCACCCAAAAGAAAGAGGAATTTCAGTAATGATTTTCCTCTTTTTTGCTATATATCAAGCTTTTGAGAGGATTAATCCAAAAATATGTCGTAAAGAACCACATTACAAGTAACGTTTTAAACCTACAAGTAGATAGAATTTGTTTACCCATTGTTTACCCTAAGATTATGGCAACATTTAAAGCAATCATCAAAAAAGAAAAAATGCGTTCCGATAAGACATGGAATGTTCTTATCAGGTTAACACATGAGAGAAAGATAAGATATATCTCCACTACCATGTATGTCACCAAGAAAGATATTACCTCCGGCTTCAAAATAAAGAATCAGCAAATAATCGATAGATGTGAAGAGTTAATCAAAATTTATCGGGAAAAAATATACAAGCTGAATCTAGAATTGAATGCCATAGACATAGACACCATAGCCGAATATCTTAAATCATCCAAGGATGACAAAAGCGGCATTGATTTTATTTTATTCGCAAAAAAGTGGTGCGCTTCACATCCTGAGATAAAGGGTATGAAGAATTACACAACAGCTTTAAACTCATTTTGTACTTTCTTTGGAAGAGAATCTATTCTTTGTAACGAAATAACAGTTCAGAAACTAAAGGAATTTGAAGAATACCTGTCTGAAAAGAAACGGGCACAATCACTATACCCCAGCGTCATCCTGCGTCTATTTACAGAGGCAAGGGAGTATTATAATGACGAAGACAATGACATTATAAGAATTAAGCAGAATCTTTCAAAATATAAGCCAAAACAACAGAATGTAGCAGAGAAAAGAGCTTTACCGGAAGAAACTATAAAAACTATATTTACTCTCCCTTACGATAACAAAAAGATTAAGGGATATACCAGTAGGCATGACTTGGCGAAAGATTGTTTTATATTATCATTCTGCCTAATGGGAATGAACTCTGCCGACCTATATAATGCAACTGAGTTTGACGGGGAATACATAACTTATTACCGTACCAAGACCAAAGACAGAAGAAATGACAATGCCAAAATGATTGTTCGCGTACATCCAATTATACAGCCACTCGTAAATAAATACAAAGGCAAAGAACGCGTATTCAACTTTTACGAGCGTTTTTCTTCTATGGCAGACCTCAATCGAGCCATCAATATAGGGCTAAAAGAGGTTGGATACAAAATAGGCATAAACAATCTTCAATTCTATGCAGCCCGGCATTCTATGGCTACGATAGCAATAAATAAGGCTGGTATAAACAAGTATATTGTCAACGAAATGCTTTGCCATACAGACTCGTCCATGAAAGTTACAGACCTCTATATACAGAAAGATTTTACGCCTATTAATGAAGCCAATTTCAAACTTATCGAATATGTGTTCGGAAAGAAATAGTATTGCTTTCTGTAGTTGGGCAACTACGGGGATTTACATTTTAGAGGGGGCGACTATTCAGCCGTCCCTTCTACAAATCAGCGTATCATTGCTTGTACTGAAACTTCATTAAATTGATATTCTTGATTTTCAGACATATCTATTTTGTTTGTAAGCAAAGATAAAAGATAGACAAAAAAAGTAGCCTATAAGCTACCTTTTTTGTTCATTTTCTAATTTTACCTTCATACCAGCCTACGGGGAAGATTCCCGCTTCTGTCCTTTTAAATTCAACCTTCACCTTTTTACCATTAAAAGGAACTTCTACAACTTCTATTGCTCCACTATTATACATACCAGCATCAGGAAGCTTTTTTTTTGCCTCATAAAGTATTCGAGGCACATCTTGTTTTTTTTTCATGAATAAAATTGTTTATATATATAAAAAAAATCGCAATACCCCTTTTTTATAAGGATATTGCGATACTATGATACTAATACAATGGTGCAAATATAATGGTATTTTTCAGAATAACAAAATTACCATTGAAATAAATCATAACTTATTCCTGCACCTACATACATACCGCCCGGATAACCATACCCAGCCTGCAACCCAAATCCCCAACGCTTCTTCTTCAACTTAATGAGAACCGGATGATAGACGTCATTCGTCACCGTCTGATAAACCGTCCTCGGATATACAGTCATACTATCCAGCCGCGGGTCTACATACCCGCTCACCACCGCACGATACAGGCTATCTTCATACACAACCAGTTTGCGGTGAAGCAAGGTATCGCCTATACGTACTGTATCATTCGGCAATATCTGCCAAAAGACAGCTATTGGTGAGGAGATAAGAACCGTGTCAAGTTTGACAACCGTCTGTATCTTTGTTTCGGTACGGATTTCTGCCGGTAAAGGCTCGTGCGGACGAAACCACGCCGCCGCACAAGCGATTGCCAGCAATACAACCAATAACCAGGGTAGTTTTTTCATAGCTTCAGTACCTGATTTCGGTTTCTACCGTCCGCCCGGTAGCTCACATGCACCCAGGCGAAATTACTCTCATCAATTAACTGGTCGAAAGGAAGGTTCTTGCGGATATACTCGAACAGTAGCTTGTTCTGCTGTCTGTCTCCGGTATCAATGTCCGCAGCCTGTCCGCTCATGTGCTGGCTGGTTGTCGCACCGCCAACTGCCTTATTCAATGCCGGGCAACGGTAACCGCTATTCACAACGATAGGTTTGCCGTACCATTCGCGTAGCGGGTCAAGAACGCTATCCACCAATGCAGTCAGATTGGCTTCTATATCACTGCCACATCTGTTGTCAATCCCTTTGCGGTCGGCAGTTGTCGAACGGCAAAGTTCTTTTATCGTAAAATACTTCATACATCATTTGATTTAATATAAACATACACTACATTTGCAGAAGCCTTTGTTTAAACTTTAAGTTTGTGCTAAAAAGGGAAGGGAGCCGTTGCGAAACACCTTCCTTCCCGTGAATTAATAATCGCTCGGTGGCTTCCGCCCGCTACATCCCCGGACATCACACCGCTTTGCTTCCAGCTTTATCTTCTCTATCTCCAGTGTAGCGTTCTTTTCGGTCAGCTCGCGGATACGCTGGCGGTCTTCATTCTTCTCGGCATAAAGCTGGTCTATTTTGGAATCAAGTTCCACTACCCTGTGTTCCTTTTTCTCGTACAGTTCCTTCCATTCAGCAGCATACGAGGTGATATTGTCAGCTTCCGCCTTGCGTGCCTCGGCTGCCGCCTTGCGCTTCTTTGAATCATAGAACATGAACACACCGAACAGCGGAAGCAGGATAGTAGTAACTATCCCTCCGGTGATGTTGAACAGTTCATTCAGATGCTCCATCATACCTTCATCCCCGTTACATGTTCATCACTCCACCCCTTGGCATTCCAACCGAGAAGAATGCCGGCAATAAACGCACCGGTACTCACAATGCTTGCCCAAAACGGTACATACTGGTAATAAGCCAGCAGACCTACAATCACAGCCACCACAACAGCCAAAACAATCAGTTTCTTTTTCATCTACGAACTTTTTTAATTAAACAAAAAAAGCCCACGAACGCATCCTGTTAAAGACACGTTCATGGGCGTTAACCAATAAAACATGACAAATATACTCATTTACAATCACTTTTCAGCGAAAGTAAACAAGAAATTTATGAGTAGGGAATATCTTGCCAGGAAAGGGCTGCCAAACTATGGCAGTAGAATATCAGTAGAACCTATAAAATCTACCCACATTCTACCACACGGCTAAAAACAGGTGTTTTTTTCTTCCTTTTTACAGCCTTCAAATCACGTATTATTGTATTAGAAAGAACCTCTGAATACACCTCCGTAGTTCTGACCGAAGTATGACCGAGCAGCTTCTGGACGGTGGTTATCGGAACACCTTGGTGAACAAGCAGGGTCGCACAAGTATGACGGGCTGTATGATAGGTTATGTGCTTCCGTATCCTGGCAAGGGCAGATAATTGGGCAAGATACTTATTGGCCTCTGAATTGGGTCCGATTTTAGCAAAATCAGTTACTATATCGTAACGTTCCAATACAGCCAATGCCTTACCCTCAAACAGAAGATGTAGCGGAAGTCTTATCTCCACATCTGTTTTGACAGACTTGAAATAAAGCCACCGCTTACCATTCACACGAATAATGTTCTCAGGTGTAAGCTGGCAGAAATCGGAATAGCGCAGGCCGGTGTAGCAGCAGAACAGGAAGGCATCGAGTACATGGCGGAGCTTCTTGTCCACATCAAGGTTCTCCAGCCTCTTCAACTCATCCGGGGTTAGGAACTCTTTCCGCCCTTTCTCTTGCTTTATCTTGTACTTCCGGAAGGGGTAGGCATCGGAAGGAATATAACCCTGATTAATGGCTTCATTCACTAATGTACGTAACTGCCGGAGATGCTTGGCTATCGTATTGACGCTATTTCCCTTCTCTTTCAAATGCACTTCAAACTCCTTTAGAAAGGTATAAGTAATGTCTTTGAAATCTAATCCGGGACGGAACTCCTGAAGTACGGTTATCGTTGTCATCAGGTTCTCTTTGGTACTTCTTTTACGGTCGGATTCCTGCACATAGATTTTGGCAAATACGGGGAAAGTGACATTGACCGGCTTGTCTTTCTTTATCGCATCTTTAAGTAGTGATAGCGTTACAGGAATGCCGCGCTTCCATAAGGATAACTCAATCGCTTGCAGGTGTAGGACAAACTCAAACAGCATCGAATTGAGGTCATGAGCCTGTGGGTGATTATCAACCTGAGCATTGCGACTATTCCAATGTTCCGGCTTGAGATACAAATTTGTACGGAAATAAACTTTCCTCTGATTGAGCAAGGCTTCTACTTGCACTAAGGCCGTTCCCTGTTTGTTTAGCTGTTTCTTTCGATTATACACTAAGCGGTATTTTATTTTATCCATTTTTAAGCCAAATGTACTTTTTTGGACGAGAAGCTGCAAACCGATGTGGGAGAACTG
>CAUHML010000213.1 GCA_959606905.1 uncultured Bacteroides sp.
GAGAGTTACACTCTATTAAAGGTTTCGTGACAAAGGAGTTTCATTCCTGTTACAGGACAGTTCCACACATGTCACCCTCCCCTTTTCCTTCCGGCCATATTACCTAACAATATAAATTAGAGATTTAAGCGCTCTTTCAGCAAACGGTAGCCACTATTACTGACTTTCAGCTTTCGACCGTTTTTTAAGATCAGTTGATAAGACTCCTTGCCGAACAATTCCAGACGGGATATCTGCTTAACCTGAACGATGGCCGAACGATGGATACGGACAAAGTCTGATTCAGGCAGATGAGTTTCAAAATATTTCATCGTCTGTTCTTTAATATACTCCCCTTCAGGAGTAATCAATGTCACATAGTCGCCACAAGACTGAATATAAAGCAAGTCCGCCAATTCTATCAAATGAATTTTAGTTCCGTCTTTCACTGTGATCCGATCCAGGCAGTCTTCCGCATCCGCACCGGCTTCTTCCTCTTTCTTCCGGCTGGCCTCCGCTTTCCTGCGGTCTTCCATCCAGGTTTCCTGCATGGTTACCAATTGATTTTCCATCTCCTCACGCTCGCCCGCAGCAAATTGCAAACGATACCATAACAGGATGATGCTCCACAGTAAGGCCACATAACAGAATCGGAAAGGAAGTGTGAGTATAAAAGAAGTGTAGACTGCATGATTAATAAACTCCAAGATCCACCGGATAAAGAAACTGCCCACCAAAGTACAAGATATGCCTAATATAGTGATAAAAAGCGTAGTAATGGAAATATGGACAAAGCCGAGAACATACCATGCCCAATAAGCCGACAGGGCAAACAGCAGAGTTGCAGCCATTCCGTCCAACAAGGAAACCCATATACCATCGTCTGTGTACCCCCACAGGAAAAGGCCTTGTACGCAGGCAACCAGCAGCAGCAAGCCCAAAGCAACTATCCACCTTTGCGATGACGCCTGTATAGGATGTGTATCCATATTCCGCCCGTCTTAATTTTTAACGACCAAGCCACTCCACGAAAGAGTCCCCCTTATCACCAGCACCTTTTGAGGATTTTCCTCTCTCTCCCAACGTTTATCCTCATAACCGCCCATGAATGTGCTGCAAAGACATTTTATGGTCCAGTCCGCAGGCACATAGAGTTCAATGCCCCCAAATTTACAATCTACATCCAACGGTGTCTCTCCTACGGGAATGTCCGTACGCCGCATGTCAATGATGCTGCCGCCAAAGCGAGTCTGAATACTTCCCCCCTTCAACATTTCATCCAATATGACCTGACGGACTCCGCTGAAAGCATTCTCCGAATGCAAAAAGCCATCTGCCGAAGTATAATTCATCGTTTTAAATTCTTCCGGAGTCCGACCGTACCCATGGTTTCTAGATCTCCCACCATGACTGAAAACAGTGACAATTCCTATCAGAATCAGAATAGCAGGCAGCATAAATGCCTGCATATCCGTACCACACAAAGCGCTGAGCTGATCATTCAAGTAGTAGGCACTGATACCCAGTAATATCAGTCCGAACACTAAATGACGACGTACCAATGAATAAACGCCGATGACTGCCACGACTGCCTGCCAAGATACCAGCAGGTCATAAACGGGAACTGTGATCCATTGCATATTACGTGCCAAAAGGAGTCCTCCGCAGGCGATAAAGAGAAATGCTATCAAGAACTTTACAGACGCATGTCCTCTGCTGAGCTGAATTTTTTGTTTTGTTTTCATTGTTCTTTCTTTTAATGATTGATAATCGAGGATTACAGTCACAAAGTTCATCAAATGAAGGCAATACAGAAAGAGTATTTCTATAAATGCACGTTCTTTCCCCGATGAATGACGGATATTTCCCGATAAATAAAAGATGAAAATAAGCAATTCGTTACACGCAAATCTGCACAAAGATAGAAAAGGTTCTTTTGAAGTGGATGAAAAGAGAAAAAAGTTTTTGTATTCTATAGACAGTGCATCTTTATTATGCATAAAAAAACAGGTACTAATTTTAAATCAGCACCTGCATATTCAGAAGATATTTGCCTAAACTATCTTTAATTCCTCACAATAGCATTTTTAATTGGAAGCGTCAAAAGTACGATCCCCCTGTGTACTGCTTCTAAAACAAAGCTTCCACTCCCCTAGAAAACGAACCGGCTTAAAATACCAGGTAGTAGTATTGGGACGTGTATCTTTCTCATCATTCTTGGGAAACAAAATCACCTTACAACGGACTTCATTATCAAGAGCTTCTTTAAAAATATAGTCAGTAATGCTATAATCGTATATCGGGAAAGCTTTCAGCCTATGCAACACACTCTTTAACTGAGTATTATCCAAAAGTTCCGGCTGAGCAAAAGGATCATCCGCTTTCGTTTCGTGCAGCATAATAGCTGCATCAGCATATCGCTGCTCCTTTACTGCGGTCATAAACTGATTAGTAAGTTCCAATACCTTTATAGTATCTTTCTTACTCAAAGCCATAGTTTGTTTTACAGTAGATGGATCGTCTCTTTCCTCTTTCTTACCACCCTGACCACACGAAACAATGAGTATTGAAGCAAGCCCAAGAATCAACAAATTAGTTTTTCTCATACGTACTATAATGTAAAGAGAAAAAAAGAGTGCCCGAAAGCACTCTTTTCTTCAAGTTTATTATAAATAGAGTTACTCACTCAGTTTATCCTACAGTCTTAGCTACATGACATACAATATCAAATTTTACTGTACCCCACGCATATTCAACTACTACAGGAAGTTTGATATCAAACTCACCTACTTCAACTTTATTGTTGATATAAGTCAATGTACCAAAGTTGCCCTTGGCAATTTCTTCTGTAGTAACACCATCGTATTTAACCTGTAAATTGGCAGGGATCGGTTCATATTTACCATTTATGGTAGTCTCAGCCTCCTTTGTATCAATAGTAACTGATTTAACACCATAATATGTATAATAGTTAATCGGAGCAATCTTGAATGCTTCATTTCTCCAGTCAGTGAATGCCAACTTAAGATCAATCTTAGAGCCTTCTGCACCAACGTCTACACCATCCTTAAAGTTATCCATCTTATCAGCTTCTACAGTGATAGGACGCAAGAACTTAACGTCGAATTCATTGTTTGCTACCGCATTCAATGACTTGCCACATTCATTTACTGTTTCAACAGAAAGTCTAGCAGTCAGGTTGTCAGCCAATGCATCACGACCGGCAACATTCAACAAATCTTTAGCAATATCATTGTTAGCCAATGCGATAAGATCTTCTCCATTATTATCTACAGCATCAGTAATAGTCGCAATGACTGTATTTGCAATAGTTGGAGTACTAGCTAACAACTGAGTACGATCAGCGTTTACACTCAGTGTATAAATTGTTCCAGATACACCAGTCATTTTAGCATCCTTCGGATCAACAAATCTGAAAGTCTTAGTCAGTTCAGCATCTGCAAAGTCTGTATAAACAGAAGCTATTTCAGAAATTGTAACATCATGACCATTAAAGGTATCCAAAATGAATTTATTAAAGCGCATGATATCATGACCTGTTGCAGCAGGAACTTCAGTGTTTACATGGATTTCATCATAGCCTGAACCTCCTTCATTAGAATTGCTAGCAAACCAGATTTGTTTAGTCTTATCAGAATTTGCCAAAGTACCAGTCGGGGTTACATTACGAGGATTAGGAGTCCAAGTCAATGTTACATATACATAATCGTTAGAAATAACATTGCCCTGAATGTCTTTGTTCTCTTTGGTGTAACGAACAATAGCCTTCATTGAAGCATTTGCACTGAAATATTCATAAGCATAGTTTGCAGGAATAGTCCATTGCAAAACTTCAGTCATTGTACCTTCAACATCAGCCTCAGTTTGTTCAACCTTAGTAGACAGTTTAGTCAAAGGCATAGCATCCAAAGTTGCTTCACTATATTGAATCATCGGTCCGTCATAGATATAACTTCTTTCGAAATCTTCCTTAGAGATATTCAGCTGAGCCAAAATTTGTTCTTCAATCTGGAACCAAGTTACCTCCTGAACCCAATCCTCTGTTCTACAGCTCAATGTAAATTCTTCATTGAATGTATATTCTGTTGTCGCAGTAATACGGTCTTCAGCAGGAGCACCTGTAATTTCCACCTTCAAGTAACCTACAGCTACTTTCTTCTTAGAGTTATTATCATTCAAGAATACACGAACCAACGGCATACGCCCTACAGTAGCTTGATTTTGTTCTGTAGCTCCCCATTCAGCAGCTTTACCATCTTTCGGCAACTGAGGTCTCAAAACAGAGCCTTTCAATGCGGCATGTGCACTTTGAGAAGTTTTGTTACTACCATCAATATAACCTACCAATTCATAAGAATAGCTGAAGCCGGCTTTTTCTACTGTACCAGACGCTGCATTTTCATCCCACTTAGTATGAGCATCACCTGCACCATAATGAGTCTGAACATATTCTGCCAAATCAACTGTTTCATCCCAAGCTACTTTTACTTCAGGAGCATTTTGGATAGCATCGGCAGCTTTAACAGCCAAATGATTTTCACCGGCAACTTTTGCATTATTCAAAACTAAATCTGTAATCTTAACAGCCTTAACTGCAGCATAATCAGAAGTGATAACCGAGCGTTTGTTATCACCATTCAAATAATTGGCCTGTAAAGCCAAAACTGTTACTTTGTTGTCATTCGCAATATCTTTAATAGTTCCTTCAGTCAACTTAGCCCAAACAGTCAACTCACCATTTTTAGGTTCAACCTTAGAAATCTCTGGAACTACCACTCCATCGGCAGCACGAGCATATTCTTTATCGTAAGCCAAGAATTTCAAATCTTCTTTAACCAAATTACGAACATCAGCTGTAGATGGGTTCATGTGGTATGTAGCAGATAATTCAGGAGTGACCTCAGTTGTTACAGTTTCTTTTACAGGAGCATCATCTTTATTATCAGCATCTGCATTTACATCTGTAGCAGTCAAAGCCTTGTAAACAAATGATTTTACAGCAATTGCTTCAATACCCTGATAGTACAGTTCCGGTTCAAATACCAAAGCTTTCAAATCAGTTACGACAGAGAATGTAGCAGATTTGCCATCTAGTTCAATGACATAACCAATCACCTCACCAGTTTCTTCATCTTTCACTTCTGTAATAGAACCAACGCTT
>CAUHML010000214.1 GCA_959606905.1 uncultured Bacteroides sp.
TTGTTATGTATCTGCATCGTTTTCTTATTGTTGTTTGGGTATAACATCCCAATATCATACACAAAGGTAAGGATAAAACCGAAGAATCTGTTAAAAACATCGCTTTCTTTTGATTTTTATGCGTTTACATCTCGTTATTTATGAATAAAAATCGTACTTTTATGAACAAGAGCGTGTGTTGCTTATGAATGCTTATTTTCGGGTTTGTGTTATATTTGCAACACGTGTACGCAAGTCGCTGATAGATATATCACGTTGATTTTGAGGAAGTCAAATAAGAATTTGCTAAACGCTTAATATATAGAAAAAGAGCTGAAGATCATTGACTTTCAGCTCTTTTTCTATTTGAGAGATATATGCTTGTTATGATGTACTTACTGATTAGGAAGGTTAGAAGAATAGATGTTTTTTCTTAAAGCGATTTATATAAATATTTATGACTAAAAATAGATATAAAACAGCGTTTGGGAATCAAGTGTTTCTAAACGCTGTTTTATATGGCTGGAATATGTTTTATTATATAAATAAAGAAACAATAAAATAAACACCGGCTGCTAAAAGTCCGCTGACCGGAATTGTAAGAATCCAAGCCGTCATCAGGCTTTTGGTAACTCCCCAACGAACAGCAGAAAGGCGTTTTGTTGCGCCTACTCCGATGATTGCCCCTGTGATAGTATGTGTCGTACTTACAGGAATTTTCAACATTTCCGTGATGTAGAGAGTGAAAGCACCTGCTGTTTCGGCAATCACTCCTTCCAGTGGAGTTACTTTGGTGATTCTGGTTCCCATTGTTTTTACTATCTTCCAACCTCCGGACATGGTTCCGAGTGAAATGGCCGTAAAACAGGAGAAGGCAACCCAGTCGGGCAGATCATTGATACTATTTATGCCCATCCCCAATCCCATGGAATGTGCGGCTATCATGGCGGCAGCTATGATACCCATTACTTTCTGAGAGTCATTCAGACCATGTCCGACACTGAAAAGGGCGGAGGATACAAGTTGTAATCTCTTGAACCATTGCTCTGCGGTATGAGGATGAGCTCGCCGGCAGATATAAAGTACGAACAAAGTGAATCCGAATGCAATGACCATGCCAATAAAAGGAGCCAAAAAAATAAATGCTGCAATTTTTAGGATGATATTAAGTTGAATAGCTTCAAATCCGTTTGCCATGATAGCTGCTCCTGCAAATCCTCCGATAAGGGTATGAGAAGAAGAGGAGGGGATACCTTTCCACCAAGTAATCAGATTCCAAGTGATAGCGGCAATAACTCCTGCTAATATAATCGGTAAAGTAATATATTGCTCTACTACGGTTTTGGATACAGTGTTGGCAATTCCGAATCCGCCTATTATATATTTAGCGATAAAGAAAGCAACGAAATTAAAGAAGGCAGCCCATAATACAGCTTGGAAGGGGGTAAGAACTCTCGTAGATACGATAGTGGCAATGGAGTTTGCAGCATCGTGAAAGCCGTTGATATAGTCGAATATCAGAGCTAGGATAATGATAGTCACTAATAATTCCATGTGTTCAGGCTTCTTTTATGCGTACTTTACAATCAGGCTTTTCAGAATTTTACCTACATGCTCTGCAGCATCGGTTGTCTTTTCCAGTTCGTGCATGATTTCTTTAATCTTGATAAGTTCGATACAATCTTTTTCTTCTTCAAAGAGTTTGGTGATGAAGAACTCATATACATCATCCGCTTGGTTTTCGATTTCATGCAGTTTGGAGCAATATTCTCGGAGGAGTGTCGGCTTTTTGCGGAATGTTTCGAGTTCATCCATAGCTTTACAAATATATATAGCTTCTTCTTGGATCAAACGGCTCAGTTCTTTTCCGCTTTCAGAAATAGGACGAGGATTATAAATGGAAATCCTTTTGGCACAACTGTTTATTCCGTCGATGACATCATCCATACAAGAAGCTAAGTCATGAATATCTTCACGGTCAAAGGGAGTGATGAATGTAGTTCCTAATTCATCAAAAATCAGATGTGTCAGTCTGTCTCCTTCCCGTTCGAGGTCTTTGATCTTTTTGTAGTACTCCGAGCGTTCTGTCGGTTGGTCATGTTGCAGACTTTCTACTAAAGCAACAGATGAGGCAGAAAGTACTTCTGATAATTGTTTCAGTAACGGGAAAAACTTCGGTTCCTTTGGGGTAAACCGACTAAAAAAAGAATTTTTCATAAGTGTAAAAACTTTAAATTGTTTTTTCTACTTTATTTATATTAGTAACAAATGAATACAGACTATGGTTTGGGCAGTTTAAAATTTCAACTTGGCGCGTATGACCTCAATTACAGCAGGCAATATGGATATGAATATAATGGCTACAATGAGTAGTTTTAGGTTTTCCTGCACAAACGGGAGATCGCCGAAGAAATATCCTGCATAACAGAATATAGTTACCCAGACAGCTCCACCAACCAAATTATATACCATAAAATAGTAGTAATTCATTTTCCCCATTCCTGCAACGAAGGGGGCAAATGTACGTACTATGGGGATAAAGCGTGCCAGGATAATGGTTTTGCCACCATACTTCTTATAAAATTCGTGCGTTTTCTCCAAGTGACTTTGCTTGAATATCTTGGATTTAGGATTGTTGAATAGCCTTCGACCAAAGAAATGCCCAATCATATAATTGCATGAATCACCTAATATGGCAGCAGCAAATAATATGATAACGAGTATGTGTATGCTGATAGGCATATCGGGTAACGCAGAGATCGCTCCGGCAACGAAAAGTAAAGAGTCACCCGGGAGGAAAGGAGTGACTACTAATCCGGTTTCACAGAAGATTATGATGAATAAGATAGCATAGGTCCATGCATGATAATCACGCACAATCATGACCATATATTGGTCAATATGGAGTATAAAATTGAGTAAAAAATCCATTTTATATACTTTGATTGTTATTAAAAGGAAAAGATAGGAACAACAAATAAGGCATAGAAAATATGAATTTTCTATGTCTATAAAAGGTATAAAATGGCTAAATGAGTATATGACCTAATGTATAGATGTGATATCTATCGGAATATTTGATAAAATTAGTATAGAATGAGAAACCTGTCCATTGATTCTTAGGAAGTTGAATCTTTAAAGAACTTAATATCCGGATAGTAACGGAATGAATATTGAATCTAAGTAACTTTGAAGGAGAGAAATAACGGAAGGAGGATGGATTTAAGACACCGTCACTGTCATTGTAGTCCTGCTTTCCTGTATTTTCTTTTGCTTTGACGAGTTTCTTTTCTTTCCTTAGTTGTTTTATCATAGTTTTAGTTTCGGGATGAAAAGCATTAACACAAGTTTGTATATAGGTACTACCGGTTTCTGGCCGATATGCTTCTTGCCTTTCGTCGGAAATCAACTGGAATCCCCAACTTAGAAATATACCTAATAATATACAGAATATGTACTTCATCATAACGGCCACAAATGTAGAAACTATTTTTATATGAAATACATATTCACAAGTATAATTAACAATTATATCTACGGCTGTCGGGAACTGTTTTCTGCATTTACTCTCATAAATCTCATTGGAGTATATGTTATCCCGTTAGTACATTGCTTCTCATTCATCTTTTAAATCCTAAATGAATGGCGTATGTGGATGAATGGACAGTCATTTTTCTGTCTGAGCACTCTTATTAGTAGAAATGTAATTTATTAACCTTTAAAAAGCATCAGTATGAGAAATGTAGAAAAGCACTTGGTTGGATAACTGTTTATTTATTATTTTGCAATTTTCCTTGTTTTCAAATGGATATTATAAAAGATATACCCGAATTTCTGCTTCCTTTAAGATTGATTTGTTTTGCCATTCAATGAGATTGCTGTAACTTTGCGTCCGGTTTAAAAAGATTGTATGTTATGGAATTACCCAAAGACCCGATGATGCTGTTTAGCGTTATCAATATGAAGTTGCGCGATTGCTATTCTTCACTTGACGAACTTTGTGAAGATATGGACGTAAATAAGGATGAATTAGTGAATCAGTTGAAAACTGTCGGTTTTGAATATAGTGCGGAACACAATAAGTTTTGGTAACAGACTTCTTATTTACAATTTATAGATAAAGTATTCGAATTGCCTCTAAAGCCTCTGTAAAGGTCTTGGAGGCAATTTCTTTTCCTTGTATCCTACTTCTTTTTCTCCTCTTTCTTGTTAATAAAAGCAAAATACGAATTCTTGTATTTAACTTCCACACCCTTCTACGTTCTAACTAATAAAGCTCAGATATAGAATTGATGATAAACGAGAATAAAATTCGTGAAGCTTGTTCCTCGGATCGTGAACGGGGATTCAAGATGCTGATGAACTCTTTTCAGGTACCGATATATAATTATATCCGTAGGCTGGTCGTGTCTCACGAAGATGCGGAAGATGTGCTTCAGGAGGTCTTTATCCGGATATTCCGACATATCGATCAATTTCGCGAAGAAAGTTCACTGTCAACCTGGATTTACCGGATTGCGACGAATGAAAGTTTACGCTTATTGAATAGTCGTAAAGAGGAAGGAGTCGTATCAGCGGAGGATGTACAGGAAGAATTGATGAGCAAACTGAAGGCTTCTGATTATATAGATTATGAGAACGAACTGGCGGTGAAGTTTCAAGAAGCCATTTTGAGTTTGCCGGAGAAGCAACGGCTTGTATTCAACTTACGTTATTACGATGAACTTGAGTATGAAGAGATTGCGCGGGTGCTGGATAGTAAGGTGGATACGCTGAAAGTGAATTACCACTATGCAAAAGAAAAAATAAAGGAATATATACTAAATAGGTAGAACGATGAAAAAGGATTTTGATTTTGACGATATTGGTAAACGGACCCCTTACACTACCCCCGACGGATTCTTCGAGGATGTGCAACGAAAGGTAATGGAACGTACCGGGGTGAAACAACAGCGGAAGTCTCACATGAAGCTGATTATTTCTACGGTAGTTGCCATAGCGGCAGTATTAGCTGGAATTTTATTCGTTCCGTCCTTGCGTCAAATGGATGAGGTCAAATCGTCTTCTTCGAACACATTGGCTGTCGACAGAAGTAATGGTACGGATCCGGTAGACAAATGGATTAAAGAATTGTCGGATGAGGAGTTGGAAGAGCTCGTCAGCTTCTCTGAAA
>CAUHML010000215.1 GCA_959606905.1 uncultured Bacteroides sp.
ATTGGCATCGCGGTTATGGTTGGTTTGTCAGGCATTGGTAGTGCTTACGGAGTAACTATTGCAGGTAACGCTGCTATCGGCGCATTGAAGAAGAATGATAGTGCATTCGGTAACTTCCTTGTGTTGACTGCACTTCCGGGTACACAGGGTTTGTATGGTTTTGCCGGTTACTTTATGTTCCAGACCATTTTCGGCATCCTGACTCCTGAAATTACTGCTATTCAGGCTTCAGCCGTTCTTGGTGCAGGTATTGCTTTGGGATTGGTTGCGTTGTTCTCTGCTATTCGTCAGGGACAGGTTTGTGCAAACGGTATCGCTGCTATCGGCCAGGGACACAATGTTTTTAGTAATACATTGATTTTGGCCGTATTCCCAGAACTTTATGCTATCGTTGCTTTAGCTGCAACTTTCTTGATCGGTAGTGCGCTTGCATAATTTTTTTCTGCAAGAAACTTTTTCAATAAAGAACTTTCAATCCCCTTGTGAATGCCGTTTTGCATTTGCAAGGGGATGTTCTTTTTTCTTTGTCAACCAACTTTTCTTTCTTCTTATTAACTCATATTTTTCGCATAAAGTATTATTTTTCAAAGAATAATGTGTACTTTTGCACTCGCATACTAAAAAGAGTTTTAATATATTATATGGTAAAAGATTTATTAACCCCCGATTATATCTTCGAGTCCAGCTGGGAAGTATGTAATAAAGTGGGAGGGATATACACCGTATTGTCGACACGGGCGAATACATTGCAGGAAAAATTCCGCGACAGAATTTTTTTCATAGGTCCTGATGTGTGGCAAGGAAAAGAGAACCCTCTATTCATTGAGTCAGATAATTTGTGTGCTGCCTGGAAAAAGCATGCATTTGAGAAAGACGAACTTTCGGTTCGTGTCGGACGATGGAATATACCAGGTGAGCCGATTGTCATTCTAGTCGATTTTCAACCTTTTTTTGAGAAGAAGGACGATATATACACAGATATGTGGAATCGTTTTCAAGTAGATTCGTTGCATGCTTATGGCGATTACGACGAAGCTTCTATGTTTTCGTATGCTGCAGGAAAGGTGGTGGAAAGTTTCTACCGCTACAACCTGACAGAAACGGATAAGGTGGTATATCAGGCACATGAGTGGATGACCGGAATGGGAGCACTTTATATACAGGAGGCTGTGCCGGAAATTGGTACTATTTTCACGACTCATGCAACATCGATCGGCCGTTCCATAGCAGGTAACAATAAGCCGCTGTATGACTATCTGTTTGCTTATAATGGTGACCAAATGGCACAGGAACTTAATATGCAGTCAAAGCATTCTATCGAGAAGCAGACTGCACATTATGTAGACTGCTTCACAACTGTAAGCCAGATTACCAACAATGAGTGCAAGGAACTGTTAGACAAACCGGCAGATGTAGTGTTGATGAATGGTTTTGAAGACGATTTCGTACCGAAAGGAAGTACATTTACGGGAAAACGTAAACGTGCACGTGCCTTGATGCTAAACGTTGCCAATAAATTATTGGGAACAAATATGGGGGATGATACGTTAATCATCGGAACCAGTGGGCGTTATGAATTCAAAAATAAAGGTATTGATGTATTCTTGGAATCATTGAACCGCTTGAACAGGGACAAAAACTTGCATAAGAATGTTCTGGCATTCATCAATGTCCCCAGTTGGGTAGGAGATCCCCGTGAAGATTTGCAGGAACGTTTGAAGAGTAAAGAGAAGTTTGATACTCCGCTCGAGGTGCCGTTTATCACTCATTGGTTGCATAACATGACTCATGACCAGGTGTTGGATATGCTGAAATATCTGGGAATGGGTAATCGTCCCGGAGATAAGGTAAAGGTGATATTTGTTCCTTGCTATCTGGACGGGCGTGACGGTATTATGAACAAAGAATATTATGATATATTGCTGGGACAGGACTTGAGTGTCTATGCTTCTTATTACGAACCATGGGGATATACTCCGCTGGAGAGTGTAGCCTTCCACGTTCCAACAATAACTACTGATCTGGCGGGATTCGGGCTTTGGGTAAATAGCTTGAAGAATCAGCATGGTATCAATGACGGGGTAGAAGTGCTGCACCGTTCTGACTATAATTATTCGGAGGTGGCGGATGGTATCAAAGATACAATTACGCTATTTGCGGATAAGTCGGAAAAAGAAATAAAAGAAATCCGCAAGCGGGCTGCTGAAGTGGCGGAACAGGCTCTGTGGAAACATTTTATACAATATTACTATGAGGCTTACGATATTGCTTTGTGCAATGCGATGAAGCGTCAGTTGAGTTAAGAAAAAATTATTCATCAATAAGTAAATAAGAACATTATGAAAATTAAAGTTAGTAATGTGAATACTCCCAACTGGAAAGAGGTTACTGTAAAATCACGTATACCGGTAGAGTTGGAGAGATTGTCTGAAATTGCACGTAACATTTGGTGGGCATGGAATTTTGAAGCGACAGAATTGTTTAGAGATCTAGATCCGGAACTTTGGAAAGAATGTGGACAGAATCCCGTACTGTTGTTGGAGCGCATGAGCTACGAAAAGTTGGAGGCTTTGGCAAAAGACAAGGTGATTCTGAGAAGAATGAATGATGTTTATACAAAATTCAGAGATTACATGGATGTGAAATCGGATGAAAAACGTCCGTCAGTAGCCTATTTCAGCATGGAATATGGTTTAAGTAGCGTCCTGAAAATATATTCCGGTGGTCTGGGTGTGTTGGCCGGTGACTATTTGAAAGAAGCATCTGATAGCAATGTTGATCTTTGCGCAGTAGGTTTCTTGTATCGTTATGGTTACTTTACGCAGACTTTGTCTATGGACGGTCAGCAGATTGCTAACTATGAAGCACAGAACTTCGGTCAACTTCCTATCGAACGTGTAATGGATGCAGCAGGCAATCCTTTAGTGGTAGACGTTCCTTATTTGGATTATTATGTTCATGCTAACGTATGGCGTGTAAATGTAGGACGTATTTCTTTGTATCTGCTTGATACGGATAATGAAATGAACAGCGAGTTCGACCGTCCTATTACTCACCAGCTTTATGGCGGTGATTGGGAAAACCGTTTGAAGCAGGAAATCCTGTTGGGTATCGGTGGTATCCTGACTCTGAAAGCACTGGGTATCAAGAAAGATGTCTATCACTGTAATGAGGGACATGCTGCACTGATTAATGTTCAGCGTATCTGTGACTATGTAGCTACGGGATTGACATTCGATCAGGCTATCGAGTTGGTTCGTGCTTCTTCTCTTTATACTGTTCATACTCCGGTTCCGGCAGGTCACGACTATTTTGATGAAGGACTGTTTGGTAAATATATGGGAGGTTATCCTGCCAGAATGGGTATTAGCTGGGACGACCTGATGGATCTCGGACGTAATAATCCGGGTGACAAGGGTGAACGTTTCTGTATGTCTGTTTTTGCTTGCAACACTTCTCAGGAAGTGAACGGTGTGAGCTGGCTCCACGGAAAAGTTTCTCAAGAAATGTTCTCCACTATTTGGAAGGGGTATTTCCCGGAAGAAATGCACGTAGGTTATGTTACTAACGGTGTTCACTTCCCGACTTGGAGTGCAACAGAATGGAAACAACTGTACTTTAAATATTTCAACGAAAACTTCTGGTTTGACCAGTCTAATCCTAAGATTTGGGAAGCTATCTATAACGTGCCCGATGAAGAAATCTGGAAGACTCGTATGACGATGAAGAATAAGCTGGTTGATTATATCCGCAAATCATTCCGTGATACATGGCTGAAGAACCAGGGAGATCCTTCACGTATCGTTTCGTTGATGGATAAGATTAATCCGAATGCGTTGTTGATTGGCTTCGGTCGTCGTTTCGCAACTTACAAACGTGCGCACTTGCTATTTACCGATTTGGAACGTCTTTCCAAGATCGTAAACAATCCTGATTATCCGGTGCAGTTCCTGTTTACAGGTAAGGCTCACCCGCATGATGGTGCAGGGCAAGGTTTGATTAAGCGTATTATCGAGATTTCACGTCGTCCCGAATTTCTGGGTAAGATCATCTTCCTCGAAAACTACGATATGCAGTTGGCTCGTCGTCTGGTTTCCGGTGTTGATATCTGGTTGAATACTCCGACTCGTCCATTGGAAGCATCCGGTACATCAGGTGAAAAAGCATTGATGAACGGTGTTGTTAACTTCTCTGTATTAGATGGTTGGTGGCTGGAAGGTTATCGCGAAGGTGCAGGTTGGGCGTTAACTGAAAAACGTACTTACCAAAATCAGGAACATCAGGATCAATTAGATGCTGCTACTATTTACAGTATTCTTGAAACTGAAATTCTTCCGTTGTACTATGCTCGCAATAAGAAAGGATATTCGGAAGGCTGGATTAAGGTAGTGAAGAATTCTATCGCTCAGATTGCTCCCCATTATACAATGAAACGTCAATTGGATGACTACTATTCGAAGTTCTACAATAAGTTGGCTAAACGTTTCGCTATTTTGTCTGCTAACGACAATGCAAAAGCGAAAGAAATTGCTGCTTGGAAAGAAGAAGTGGTTACTAAATGGGATTCTATTGAAATCGTATCTTGCGATAAGGTGGAAGAGCTGAAAACCGGCGATATCGAAAGCGGAAAAGAATATGTCATTACTTATGTAATTGACGAAAAAGGTCTGAATGATGCCGTAGGACTTGAATTGGTTACTACTTATACGACTGCCGACGGTAAACAACATGTTTATTCGGTAGAGCCGTTCAGTGTAATTAAGAAAGAAGGTGACTTGTATACATTCCAGGTGGTACATAGTTTATCGAATGCCGGTAGCTTTAAGGTATCTTACCGTATGTTCCCGAAGAACCCGGATCTTCCGCATCGTCAGGACTTCTGTTATGTACGTTGGTTCGTCTAATTGATTGAGAATAAGATAGGGTAGAGTGATCTTCCTCTATTGCTTCTCTCTATAAAAAAAGAGGCTGTCTCAAAATAAACTTGAGATGGTCTTTTTTTGTTTTATTTCAGATTGAAGTTATTTTGGATTCTTCTCAAAAAAAGGAGTTTACAAGCTTCTTTTTGAAGATTTCATTCTTTCAAATAGTTTTTTTCGTTGCCATAAGCCTCCTAAGAGGCTACTTTTGCAAGATTGTGTGC
>CAUHML010000216.1 GCA_959606905.1 uncultured Bacteroides sp.
CACTTCCTACGTGCTCACTCTCTATCTGATAGAAACGTTCGAATATTTTTCCCTGCTTGTTGATAGGAATACCAATACCGGTGTCACTAACTTGCAGTACCAGCCAATTGTTTTCCTCTTTCAACGTAACAGTAATGCTTTGCCCGCTTTCTGTATATTTGAAAGCATTTGAAAGCAGGTTATTAACGATCAGTTCCAGATAATTCGGATCGAAAAGTTCCTCTTTTTCTTCCAGTTCGGAGTGGAGAGTATAAGTAATCTTCTTGTGGCGTGCCAGTTTATCGTAGAACAAGAAATTATCCTGTATCAGTTGATGCGCATTCTCTTTCTTTACTTTCAGCTCAAAAACTCCCAATTCGGCACGGCGATAATCCATCAACTGGTTGACAAGATGCAACAGACGATTGGCGTTGCGTTGGATATATTCCAGTTGGTTACGAGTCCAGCGATCACTAATCTTATTGATTATTTCTTGTAAAGGAGCTAAGATGAGAGTTAACGGCGTGCGAAGCTCGTGCGAAATATTGATGAAGAAACGCATCTTCATCTGGTTGATTTCTTCTTGATGCTCCTTGTCCCTGCGTTCAAGTTCCAGTTCCGCTTCCATACTCTTACGCATCCAGAAGAAGCGGAAGACGAAAGTGATAAACCCGATAAAAGTGGCGAGGAAAATCATGATTGCCCACCAGGTCTTGTACCATATAGGGAGAACTATGATTTCCAACATTGTAGGTACAGTATTCCATTTTCCGTCACTATTGGCAGCTTTTACCAAAAAGTGATAAGTGCCTTGTGGTAGGTTGGAGTAGGAGACAGTACGTTTATCTGTCAGATAATACCACTCTTTGTCATATCCTTCCAGTTTATAAGCGAAAGTGTTATGTTGTCCGGAAATATAATTGGATACTACAAATTCAATCGTGAAAGCTGTTTGCCATGATTTCAGGGTGATACTTTCTGTTTCATTGATATTTTTAGTCAGGATACCGGTTTCATCATCCGGGCGAACTGTCTTGTTAAACAGTTGAAGTTTAGTGATAACTACCGGAGGCGTATAAGGGTTATCCAGCAACAGTTCCGGGCGGAAAGTAGTGATCCCGTTGATACCCCCGAAATACATTTGACCGCTCGAAGTGCGGCAGAACGAAGAAGTATTAAACTGATTACTCTGTAATCCGTCGGATTCCGTAAAATTACGGAACCTCTCTGTTTCCGGATTGAAACAGGAAATACCACGGTTGGTACTTACCCAAAGACGTCCGAAAGTATCTTCCAGAATACCATATACCACATTGTTAGGCAAACCGTTAGCCGTAGTATATCGTTTGATTTTCTTTTCTTTTTCATTAAAACAGTAGAAGCCTTCACGCGTACCTACCCAGATGATACCGTTGGCAGCCTCGTAAATGCAATTGGTAAACGTCTTTGTTACAGATGATTCCGGCAGAATAGGCACCTTTTCTATCTCGATTCCTTCCTGCTGAAAGACAGATATACCTTCCTCACCCCCGACCCAAAGCCGTTTATGGGAATCTCTGAACAGGATTGTGATTCGTTGTGAAGTAAATGGAGTACCGTCCTTTTCCTTATCAATGGTGGTAAAACTCTTTTTTTCCGGGTTAAAACTAACCAGAGCACTTAATGTCCCCAATAAGAGATTTCCCCCTTTATCAGGAAGAATTGCATATACATTCTCATTCACCAACTGGCTGTTCAGCTGATTGAAACTTTCCATTTTTCCACTGTTTCGATGGAGAACAGTCAGTCCGCCGGCATGTGTCCCTATATATACAAGTGATTTTTGTTCATCTACATATACGGCTTTGATATTGTTGGAACCAATACCGATTTCCCGTTCGTCTTCCTGTAAGATATAGTGCGTAAACTGTTGTGTCTTTGTATTATACAGATTCAAACCACCATCATTCGTTCCTATCCATAAGTTCTTATCCTTATCTTCCGTAATGCAGCTGACTACGTTATCGCTTAGAGAATTCTTATAGGGAATACGCTGGATATTCTTGAATCTGTTGCGGATAGGATGGTAATAGTTCAATCCCCCGAAATAGGTTCCAAGCCACATACCTCCTTGCGAATCCATAAAGATACTGCGAACCGAACGTTGTGACAAACTGCCGTTTTCTACCGGACTGCTACTGTAGGAAACGAAAGAATCGCTTCCTTCATGATAAATGTTTAGATCATTGAACGTTCCTATCCATAAGCGATTTTGCGAATCCAGTGCCAGAGAGCGGATATAATTGGAACTGATACTTTTAGGATTGGAAGAAGAATGATGATAAGCCTTGACCTCTTTCGTTTTCGGATTGAGCAGAAGCAGACCGGCTCCTTCGGTAGCTACCCATATACGGGTAGGAGATTGCTGCAAAATGGCCTGAATCTGTTTCGTTTCCGTTATCGGAGTAATCTTTTCCAGTTTCTTTTGAGGAATGGAATAGCTGTAAAGCCCGTCAACCGGGGTACCGATATAGATAATATCCCCCTGTCTGTAAAGAGCTGAAGCTATAAGCTTGTGCATAGCGGTACTAAAAGAATCGTCTACAAACTTGGATTCTTTAATATCGAACATGGTCAGTCCTTCCTGTGTGCTTATAAGCAACTGTTCCGGTGAGATTTCTGCAATACCATTGATTTGTTGCCGTTTGCCCTTTTTCTCGTAGAAGAAATTTCTGAATTTGTCTTTTTCTTCGTCATAATATGACAAACCATCCCGCGTACCGATCCAGACACGTCCCTGACTGTCAGTCTTTACGATTCGTGAAATGTCATTAGCAATACTGTTCGGATCCTCTTCATTATGTTGATAAACTGTAAATGAATACCCGTCATACTTGTTTACTCCATCATAGGTAGCGAACCACATATTACCTCTTTGGTCCTGATCGATAGAGAATACGGTGCTTTGTGACAATCCTTCGTTAATAGAAATATAAGAGAAGTTAATTTGCTCCGGAACTTCAGAAAAAACGCAATTAACCCCTATACATAGAAAGAGTAGACAGATTGTTGTTTTTTTAAGGCTGTTCATTATTAGTTCATAAGATTAATAATGGCATCAAAGATAGCAAAATCTTTTATATGGAGGTATTCAATAGAGAGAAAGTAAATATAGGGAATGAAAAAATACCACCGATTATACAGATTAGCACGGATTTTTATATCGACAATCTTCGAATTACAATTAAATCTGTGTTAATCTGTGTAATCGGTGGTGAAACTTGAAACTGGTAGGTAATTTATTATTTAGCTAAATCTCCTATCTCGTCTAAATTCTTCTGAATATCTTCGTCATTCAATGTATAATTCACCAGATCACCGGCCAAATACTTATCATAAGAAGTCATATCGATCAGACCATGTCCCGAAAGATTGAACAGAATCACTTTCTCTTCTCCTGTCTCCTTACATTTGTTAGCTTCGCGGATAGCCGCTGCAATAGCGTGGCTGGATTCGGGAGCCGGAATAATACCTTCAGACTGCGCAAACAGACAACCGGCTTCGAAAGACTCCAGTTGCTGTATATCTACCGCTTCCATCAAATTATCTTTGAGTAACTGTGAAACGATTACGCCTGCACCGTGATAACGAAGTCCACCGGCATGGATATGAGCCGGAGCAAAATTGTGTCCTAAAGTAAACATCGGCAGCAACGGAGTATATCCGGCTTCATCACCGAAGTCATACTGGAACTTACCACGTGTCAGTTTCGGACAAGAAGCAGGTTCGGCAGCAACGAAACGAGTCTTTTTTCCTTCCTGTATGGTGTGGCGCATGAATGGGAAAGAGATACCTCCGAAGTTGGAACCACCTCCGAAACAACCGATCACGATATCCGGATACTCGCCTGCCATTTCCATCTGTTTTTCAGCTTCCAGTCCGATAATAGTCTGGTGGAGAGTCACGTGGCTAAGTACGGAACCGAGCGTATATTTACAGTTGGGAGTCATTTGTGCCAGTTCGATAGCTTCCGAAATAGCAGTTCCCAATGAACCTTGATAAGTGGGGTGTTTAGTCAGAATATCCTTACCGGCACGGGTAGACATAGATGGAGAAGGAGTGACCTGTGCTCCGAAAGTCTGCATGATGCTGCGGCGGTATGGTTTTTGTTCATAACTGATTTTTACCTGATAAACGGCAGCTTCCAGACCGAAAACCTTGGCTGCGTAAGAAAGAGCGGCTCCCCATTGTCCGGCACCGGTTTCAGTGGTAATGTTGGTAACTCCTTCTTCTTTGCAATAATAAGCTTGTGCCAATGCAGAGTTCAATTTATGCGAACCGATAGGGCTTACGCTCTCGTTCTTAAAATAGATATGAGCCGGAGTGCCGAGTGCTTTTTCCAAACCATAAGCACGAACCAGCGGAGTGCTGCGATAGTACTTGTACATTTCACGCACTTCTTCCGGTATTTCGATCCATGCATCCGTCTGATTCAGCTCCTGATGACACAGTTCTTTTGCGAAAATCGGATATAAATCTTCTGCTTTCAGCGGTTGTTTGGTTCCCGGGTGCAACGGAGGCATAGGTTTGTTCACCATATCGGCCTGAATGTTGTACCAGTAATGTGGAATTTCTTCTTCCGGTAGAATATACCGTTTTCTTTTTTCACTCATAATATTGTAGTTTTTTAGTTTTCTGTTGCCAAAAGTACTCAAATTTTTAATATTCGGAAAATTTTGTCAACAAAGAATCGCATTTGATTGTTATTTTAGTTAAGTTTGCACGACCCCGTTAAAAAAGATGATATGAAGATTTATCATAAGTTT
Organism: uncultured Bacteroides sp.; assembly: GCA_959606905.1. The sequence goes on from CAUHML010000216.1 coordinate 4,785, forward strand.
TTATTGTATCAGAATAAACTGCTAAAACCCTATGTACGTATCTTGTTAGGGCTGGTAGAAGCACTCACCTATCTGGCGTCATTATTATTGATTGTCGGAGTAGTATATGAACATGGCTTTCCCTTGTCTATTGATGAAGTGGCGAATTTACAGACATTGTATAAAACTGTCTGGATCATCTTTCTGATTGATGTAACTTTACATATCTCGCTGGAATACCGGAATACCAAAAAGCAATACCGGCGATTAGCCTGGATCTTGAGTGGATTGTTATATCTCACGTTGGTACCTGTTATATTCCATCGTCCGGAAGAAGAAGGAGCTATTTTGCATATTTGGGAATT
>CAUHML010000217.1 GCA_959606905.1 uncultured Bacteroides sp.
AATAGTTAGTTGAAGTTACAAAGGTAACTCAGGGAGAGTTAATTTCCAAATAGGAGTGATGTAGTTTGCATAATTCCTGAGGAATATTTATTTTTGGCAAGTTATAATATAAAGGAAAATAGAGATGAAAAGAATTGTAAATGTGCTTTTTGCGGGTGTACTGGCTATGACTGTACTCTCATGTAGTGAAGAGAAAAAAGGATATACTCTGAATGGGGAAATATCAGATGTAAAGAATGGAATGGTGTATCTGAAGAAGTATCAGGATAAATCTTTCATAGATGTGGATTCGGCTGTAATTACGGATGGTGTTTTCAAATTTGAAGGTGCTTGTACTGAGCCGTTGGCATACGGGTTGACTACGTTCAAGGATAGCAAACGTCCGTTGGTATTCTTTTTAGATAACGAAGAGATGCAGTTGAAGATGAATGAATCGGAAAAGGTATTGACTGTGACAGGTTCTGCTTTGAATGATTTGTATGCACAGAATGCTCCTTTGACTCGTCAGGATGGATATAGCATAGATAGTTTGGTATCTGCTCATCCTGCATCGGCCGTTACTCCTTATTTTGTTGTGAAAGATTTCGCTTATAAGTTGAATCTGGAGGAAATGAAGGCATTACGTGCCAAATTAGATGCCTCATTAGATGGAACCATGTACGTCAATCAGATAGATGATTTTATCAAGCGGATGGAAAATATTCAAGTGGGAGCTGTAGCTCCGGATTTTACATTGCCCGATGTAGATGGTAATCCCGTCACCTTATCCGGTTTGAGAGGAAAATATGTATTGATTGATTTTTGGGCTTCTTGGTGTCCTGATTGCCGCAAGGAGAATCCGAATATTGTTGCTGCCTGGAATAAATTCAAGGATAAGAATTTTACTATTTTAGGAGTTTCTCTGGATCGTAAGAAAGAACCTTGGTTGGCTGCTATCGAGAAAGATCAATTGACATGGACTCATGTTTCAGATTTGAAGGACTGGAAGTCGGATGCAGCCGTGCAGTATGCTATTCGTTGGATTCCTATGAATTTTTTGTTGGACCCCAATGGAGTGATTTTGGCGGTAGGATTGGAAGGCGAGGCTTTGCAACAAAAGTTGGAAGAAGTCTTGAAATAAGTTTCCCATCATAGGTTGCACAGATTAGAATTTTGATTTAAATCTGTGTAACCTGTAGTGAAAAAATAGTTGTTTTTATGAAGTTTTCGATGCTATTTTTTTTCGAAAGTATCCGTAATAAGCGTTAGTGCCCCATCTCCGGTAATATTACAAGCTGTTCCAAAACTGTCCTGCAATGCAAAAATCGTAAGTAGTAGTGCAGTTCCGGCTTCATCAAAGTGAAGGACAGAGATGATGAGCCCTAAAGAGGCAAGTACTGTTCCACCCGGTACTCCCGGTGCACCAATGGCGAATAATCCTAATAACAGGATGAATAAAGTAATTTGCAATATGCTGGGCATGCTTCCATAAAGCATTTGTGATACCGTGAGTACAAATACGGTTTCTGTCAGGATAGAGCCGCACAAATGTATATTCGCGAATAAAGGTATTGTTACGTCGCTGATCTCTTTTCTCAGTATCGGGCTTTTACGGGCACATTCCAATGCTATACCCAATGTGGCTGCCGAAGACATCGTACCTAATGCCGTGAGGTAGGCAGGACCGTAGTATCTCAGTACTTGATAGCTATTCTTTCTGGAATAAACCGCCGCAATGAAATAGAGTAGTGTCAGCCAGATGAAATGGCAAACAATAACAACTATCAGAATGGAGAGGAATACAGGTAATTGTTTCGTAACAGCTCCCTGATAGCTGAGAATGCAGAAATTGGCGGCAATAAACACAGGAAGTACAGGAAGCAACACCCTTTTCACCAATTCAAGTACCATTTTTTGGAAAGTGTCCAATAACTTTGATATTTCGTCCGATTTTACCCAAGCAGTGGCAAGCCCTATCAATGCGGCCAGTACCAGTGCAGTCATTACGTTCATGACTGGTGGAATATCTATCTTCAGCAGATTCTCCGGTAATGCTTTCAGTGAGTTGGCATCATCGGCTATATGCAGGAAAGGAATTACATTGTATCCTACGGCAGCCCCGAAGAAAGAAGCCCCGATGGAGGAGAGATAAGCAATGCCAAAAGCAAATAAAAGCATCTTTGACGCATTACTACGCAAGTGTGCGATGGAGGGAGCGATGAATCCTAAAATGATAAGAGGAACTAAAAAGAAAATGATTTGTCCCGTAATGTGTTTTATGCAAACGATGGCTTCCAACACAGCGTCGTTTACGACGAAACCTGCCGACAGTCCGATAATTACGGCAATAAGCAGTTGCACGATGGTGTTACTTAGAAACTTTTTCATATATTTTTTTCAGTTAAACGATGAATATCCGGAAAAAGTTTGCTGTATGTGTATGTTATTTCATAGCTTGGACAAAGATAGGAAAATAATATAGAATGTCATCTGAAAAATAGAAAAAGACGGGAAACATCGCGCTCCCCGTCTTGCAAAGTCTTTTCGCCTTATGCTAATACCTTAAATTAAGCGAAACATTTAGACTCTCTCTTATAAGTGATAGTTGTTATTGAAATATGAATTAAAAGTTGTTTTTACCTGTATCCCACCATAGACGTGTACCGCCGTTGTCTGCACCGCCAAGAGCCGTACAAAGGTTCTTATATTGTTCCGGATCTTTCTTGGCATCATCCTGTGAGAAGGGGAGGCGACGAATCATGATGTCCGTATCAATTGTACCGTTGCTATTGTTGGTTTGGACTTTGAATAATTTCGGATATCCGGTACGGCGTTGTTCGGTCCATGCTTCCATACCTTCCGGCCAACAGGCAATCCATTTTTGAGTGATAATTTTTTCAAGTTGCTCTTCTTGATTGGCTGCATCGTCAAAATCGGGAGTAGTGGTTATCAATGCTTTCATATCTTTTCCGGGACCTGCTGCATGATTAATGTAATCCGTCGGTTTGCCTTTGCTTGCCAGATAGAGTCTTGCATCTCCGGCGCCCCATTGGTCGAATGAAGCTTGAACACCGGTTTCGTAACATTGCTTTGCACTTTCGCTTTTCGGATTGATACCTCGTAAAGATGCTTCGGCACGTAGGAGCCAAACTTCCGCTGCTGTCAGAAGAACGGCGGGTGTGGATGCGGCGATTGTTTTAGTATTGATAAAAGAATAACTTTGATAGTAATTGGGATCACCATCCTTGGCATATACTCCTTGAGGCACTCCTAAATATTCCTCTGTGTGGTCTGCCAATGTCGCCGGACTGTAATATATACTGATGCGTGGATCTTCATAACCGTTTAAAACAGAAGCCATTGTTGCTCCCATGTAGGTCTCGCCCCAGCCGGCGACACCTGCTAGTGGGTTTTGATATCCTTTACCGGAGATTTGGATGTTCTCTGCGGATGATTCAATAACACCATAAGAGTTTTCCAATGCTTTTTTGGCCTCGCTGGCGGCAAGTGCCTTATTTACATTAGATACACGCATGGCCAAACGAAGGCGCAATGAATTTGCAAATTTAATCCACCTGCTGGCAGTCGGGCAATTGGACATATTGATACTTTTTACTCCATCTTCTTTACCTCCTTCTTTCAGATAAGCATCCAATGCCTCTACGGCTTTATCCAGGTCATTGAAAAAAGCTTTATAGGCTTCTTCCTGAGTGTCAACGGAATTTGCTTCATTCTTTCCGAATTTAGAATAGACAATGGGGCCATAAGTATCAGCAATGCGATGCATGGCTTCTACTTTCAGAATAAGGGTGGCACCATAAAAATGCTTGTACTTGGCTTCATCTTGTGTAATCAACGTCGATTTATGGGCTACCGGGAAAATGTAATTATAGGTATAGTTCCATGCACTGGCCGTCCATCCTGCCTCTAATGCGTATACCGTATTTTTATCGCAGAATTTAGAAGCAAAATCATGGAAATATCCTGCGAACATATCATGATTCAGGTTTTGGAATGTTTGCCAGGGCCAAGTGGTTCCTTCTCCCCAGTCGTAGTTAAAATAAATACCTTTTTGAATGGTCTCAAAATTAGTGGTGTATTTCTGGAAATCATATTCTTTTACGATATCATCAAAACTACCGTTGATTTTATTATCAGATTCGAATCCGTCTGTGCATGAGGCAAGACTCAGGAGGCCGCCCATGCATAAAATTGAAATATATTTTGAACTTTTCATAATGTCTTTGTTTTTAAGGTTAGAATGTGAACTTAACGTTGAAACCGATGTTACGTGTAGTCGGCATGCCGAACACATCAACGCCCTGCAGAGTATTACCTACTGACAAAGTTGCATCCGGATCAAATGGAGCATCTTTGTACAAGAAGAATAAATTGCGTGCAACCAATGTAAGATCCAATCCTTTGATAAATTTGGTTTTGGAGAGAATGGATGCCGGGAATGAATAACCTAGTGTTAATTCACGCAAGCGTACATTCGTTGCATCGTACATGTAGTATTCTGAAATACCGTTACGGCCTCCGACAGTACCATAGAAATTAGGAACGTCTTTGAATTGGATACCTTCATATTCCACATACCCACGGTCGCGTGCCTCTCCGGATTCTTTGCTGACGCCCATTGCATCCAGGTGTGCTTGAGTCAATGACATAACATCACCTCCGATGCGTGCGTCAATCAAGAAATATAAAGTAAATCCTTTGTAAGTAAAGGTATTGCTCCATCCTAATAAAGCATCGGGGTTGGCGTTGCCCAATAAAGTGTTGTTTCCTGTTACTTTAATCGGATTTCCTGCCTCATTTACTTTGATCTTGCCATTTTCATCTCTTTCAAATCCATTACCATAGATATCGCCCAGTTTTCCACCTTCTTTTACCCACATATCGTATGCCATGGAGAACCCTTCCGAACCATAACGGAATGATTTATAATCCTTGTGTAAGGAAACAACCTTATTTCTGTTCATGGACATATTTACAGCAGTTTTCCAACGGAAATTTTCATTCATTAAAGGAGTACCCTCTACGGTTAATTCAATACCGGTATTGCGAATTTTACCTGCATTGATATAACGGAATGCATAAAGTGAACCTGCCGGATTGGCTACTTTCAGCAACTGATTT
>CAUHML010000218.1 GCA_959606905.1 uncultured Bacteroides sp.
TATTGCGATAAGAAAAAATGCCTGTATTGCCGGATAGGGTACGAATATCTGAAAAGAAAATAGAAAAAGGGGCTGAAGTTCAAGACTTCAGCCCCACCAGTTCTTATAATTTTCTGAATAACGACATCACTTTGACAAGCTTTTTACAATAGTGGAAACTATCTTTGAAGAACTTTTCCGGCTATCCTTACTCAACTTATCTTTATTTTCCAAATTCATGCTGGTAAAATAGTTATTACCTCGGGTTACTTCCTTCTGATTCTTATCAAACAAAGAATAGCTGGTGATATGAAACAAAGTACGCAAAGGCTTTTCCTGCCATTTCAAATAATGCTGATTCAAAAATAATACATAATCCGAACCAGTATCCTTTATCAGCTGTTCATACCGATTATCATCCACCTGACTAAGATCCGCATACCTTTCTTCTTCTTCACCTTCCAGTCTGATTTTATCCAACAAACTGCTGATGGCCGCCGCCTTTTCCGAAGTAACGAACTGGTATTTCTTATTCTTATTGGATGCAATAATATTCTTTGCTATAATCTGATTATAAGTATAATCTATGCTATCAGTCGGTATTCCAGTTTCCTCAGTAATCATACTGCCGGGAAAATAGTTGGATTCCACATTGTCGTGAAGTCCTATAACAAGAACCTTTACCAGATTGTTATTAGCCTTGTTAGCACCTTCTTCATCAGCAGGCGATGCACATACAGAACCTGTCACCCATAATACGAATCCCAAAGCCAATGAGATTTTCTTTAATAAACCAACTTTCATATTATCCTTTTTTAAATTACAGTGCAAATGTATTGTGTTCCTATTACATCCCTATTTGAAAGGAATTACATTTTTATTAAGAATCTCCTCCATTTTTCCGAATCAGCTTCTCAGTTTCCAATGGATAATCAGTAGTTATATAATCCACCTGCTGGTCAATCATCTTCTGAACCATCTCCATATCATTGACTGTCCACACATTCACCTTCATACCCAACTGATGTGCTTCAGCAATCCATTCCGGTTTCTCAGCCAATACCTTGATATAATAATCAATACCATTAATTCCTTTCGCCTTCAGGTCTTTAGGAGCCACATCACTTTTCAGATAAGCTATTTCCGAATCCGGAGTCAGTTTCACCAACTGTTCGCAAATGTTCATGCTGAATGAAATATATTCCACCTGTTTCTCCATTTGCATCCTTTTCACTTTATCTACAATGATTCTTACCGCTTCATTTTCCGCTTCTTCGGTTCTGTGAGGCTTGATTTCCAATATTAGCTGAGTACCAGTCAGTTTCTTACCTGCTACCAGATACTCATCCAAAGTGGACAACTTCTCGCCGTTACTCAATTTCAAATCTTTCAACTCAGCAAAAGGAGTATCAAAAATGCAAATTCCCTGAATGCTATCGTCATGATTGACTACGATTTCCCTGTCCTTCGTCAGTTGTACGTCGAACTCCGAACCATATACCTTTGCCTCCGCAGCCTTTGTCAAAGAAGCAATAGAGTTTTGGGCAGAACCTTCACATTTCCAATATCCGCGGTGGGCAATCACTTTGGTCTGGGCAGTACCGGTCAAAGTAACAGCGCACATGGCACAAGCCATCATTAGTTTACTTAGTTTCATCTTTATTTCTTATTTAATCATTATCTATTAGAATCCATATCTCAAACCTATCTGAACCTGAAAAGGAGTACCGTTCAGACTGGATACACCTGTGTTGGCATTTACATTATAAGTATATTGTTTGGCATCTTTATCAAATCCCTTGATACTATAAATTTTCTGTGTTCCCAGATTATGACCGGCTCCCCAATCTTTGTTCAACATATTGGCCACATTGAAAATATCAACAGATACCTCCAGATTCTGCTTTTTGTAAGTTTTGAATTTCTTGGCCAGACGAAGATCTAAAGTGCCATAGAAACCATTGACTCCTCCATTACGTTCGGCCACTTTACCAAAACTCTTACGAATATAATCTTTCACACTCTTTTCCGCATCCGGATTGTTCAATATAGAATTAATACCTTCACGAATATAATCAGGAGTAGCGCTGCTATTCGGATCATATACATAGGCCAGGTCATTACTATCCACAAAGTCACCGTTCACATTTCCATTCACAATCATGGAATAACGTGTTCCCCCGATGCCGGAAAAGCGAGCACCTACGGTAATGCCCCAGAAAGTAGGCGCCGAACCATAAACCACCAGTTTATGACGGAACTGATTGTTGGAGTAAGTCATTTTGCTTAAATCACGGGGATCGTCAACCACCATTTGGGAAAGAGTAGCGGAATTAGCCACATTACCATTATAGGAAGTATTGTCTTTGGTATCATTCCAAGTATAACTGAAAGAAAGTTCTCCGTCTTTATAGTAACGCCATGTTCCATCTACGGTGAAAGCGAACTGATTTACTTTTCCCTCGCTGACCAATTCGAGCACACGCCCTACTTTGGTACTTTTACGTCCTTCCATCCAATCAAGAGTACCATCTTTTCCTATAGTAGAAGCAGGTACATAAATACCCCGGTTCCCTTCTGCAGAAAGACGAAAATAAGGATCATCCACCATGTTCCGGTCTATATACATATAGTTGTTACGTCCCAAAGTCATATATCCGCTGACACTCATTTTCAAACGGTCACTGAAAAAGTGAGTGTATGAAATATTCGCCTTATAAACCACGGGAACCTTGGCATCCTTGCTATTCATATTGATCGTAGGTACAGCCTTGTCCGCATATTTGGGATTATTCAGCAAATCAATACCCGGAGCCGTAGAAGGATCTTTCCTATACCCTATAAAATCGGGAGTGGGAACTATATCCGGTTCTTCTTCCGTATTCTTGATATCAACCGACATCACTTTCGTACCATCAAATACCATATTATTAATCATGGCATAGTTGTTGATATCAGATGCAAAGATTCCCCCGCCAATACGAAGAATATCCGTGTGCTTGTCATTAAAGTCCCAAGTAATCTGGACACGAGGCTGAATCTGGAAAGTAGAAAGTCCATTGTCTGTACGCAGTCCCAATTCATCATACACCAGTTGGCTGAAATTACCTTTATTGAAATAAGTGGCATTATCCAAACGTAAGCCTGCCATCAGCTCGAATCCTGTGAACAGTTTAGTCTGCAACTGGGCATAGATACCTGCATTCAATATATTTTGGCGTACACGCTGATTGTTTTGGTCAGGATCCAAATACACTTCACGTACATAACGAGAAGGCTTCAATGCCTCGAAATTATCCAGTCCGGTAAAATAAAAACGCCCGTTGGCCTCACTACCGTAACGAGAATTCAGATTCGTGTACATCAAATCAAAACCATATGTATAGTTTACCTTATTGGTATTATAATAATAATTATCTACCAACTGAAGTACGTGATTATAGAAATTCTCGGGGCTATAACGCTGACCACCCAGCTGAATGGTAGTAGTCGCCGTTTTTCCATCTATTTCCGATTCTACACGTTGCACAATGGCACGTGGAATATTATCAGCCGGCAGTTCACTGCCCGGCATGGATTTTTCCAATGTATAAAGATGTTGCAACTTCAGTTCGTTGGTACTGCGTGGTCCCAGTACAGAACGTAAAGTCAGTAAAGCGCTGTTGTTCAACGAGTGTACATCACCATACACTTCATAAAGATTGATAGCACTATTGTCGCTCAAGCCCATATTGTTATTGTCATTCACAAAATTATCAGTAAACGATAACAGGTTTGTAGCATTAATCTGCCAGTCCAAACGAGCAAATACCGCATCGGTATTCTGTTTTTTATCAAAAGACCCGAACTGAGGATGGTCCGACACTCCATATTTATTGCGGGCTATTTCCAGAAAGCGGTCTCTGGTCTCCGTAGTCAAATTATAACGCTTTTCATCGGCAGCATTATGAATATCGGCAATATACAACGGACGTGAATCAGCCTGATGATCCCAAGAAATAAAGAAGTGGGCACGGTCTTTCACCAATGCACCGCCCAATGAGGCTCCAAACTGGTAAGTAGAGAAGTCATTCGAGCGCTTGTTGCCGCGGATATCATATTTGCTGGACAACCAGTCGGAACGCAGATAAGTGAAAGCGCTACCTGTCAATTGGTTGGTTCCCGATTTGGTCACCGTACTAATAGTACCTCCTCCGGCACGCCCGTTAGTCACATCATATTCATTTGTCACGACTTTGAACTCACGGATAGCCTCCATCGAAATGGCATATGGCACACCGTTGCGGCTGGTTGTACTACCTCCCGAAGTAGGTCCCTTGGCACTCATACCATCAATGGTATAATTAGTAGAAGAAGCCAACTGTCCGGACAGGCTGGAACCTGTACTTAATGGTGACAGGTCAATGAGCGAAGTAAAGTTACGCCCGTTTACCGGCAGTTTGTTCAGGTCATTGGCCGTCACCGAAGTGGCGGCCCCCGTAGTGGCGATAGAATTCTTCAATGAATTAGCCACCACCTGTACAGCCTCCATCACGACACTTTCCTCCTTTAACTGGAAATCCAGACGGAGCACATCACCTTGGTTCAGCGTATATCCTGTCTTTTTCTGGTCACCATAGCCTACATAGCTGACGGTGACAGAGTAAGGTGAGCCCAAAGGGAGTTGCTTCACAATGTACTCTCCCGTCTCGTTGGTGATAGAACCGGCACTGAAACCGGTCGATTCGTTCTTTACCAACACTGTGGCTCCGATAACCCCCTCTCCGGTTTCGTCAGTCACAATACCTTTTACAATCGCCCGGTAATCCTGTGCAGAAACATAGCCCGCAACGAATAGTGACAAGCATAATAACAACAAAAATCTCTTTGACTCAATAAGAATTTTCATGTTCAAATGATTGATAGCAGTTTAACAATAATACCTATTTTCATTAAATTTAATTTGCAAGTGCAAAAGAATGCTGAATGGATTACGAACAAATTGCTACAAAGTGACAATGCTGTTTCAAAGACAAGGAGATAAAAAAAGTGTGTGGATATGCCCTGCACATCCACACACCACCTATG
>CAUHML010000219.1 GCA_959606905.1 uncultured Bacteroides sp.
GCCCAGAATCTTCCGTTTTTAGGACGTAATGTAGCAAAAGTGAACATTTTATCCATAACCTTGAAAACCAAAGTATGTTCATCAAACGGCATACATTCTGTTGCTCCTTTGACTGACAGGCAATATTCTCTATACTCTTCGATATTCATGACTTCTCTCTTTTGATTCATTCAAAACACAAATATATTACTTTCTGTTTGCTTTTGAAAAATATGTTTCTATCTCAAAGTACCCGTTTCAATTTCGCCCTTATCCGGCTTAAACTTACCGGAGTTATTCCCAGATAAGAAGCAAGACACTCCAATGGTATTCTCTGTAATAGCTCCGGATTATTTTGTATCAGCTTCATATACCGTTCGGACGCGGTGGTGAATAAGAGAGAAATAAGTCTTTCCTCTGCTTGCAGGAACTCTGATTCGGCAAACTTGCGCCCCCAGTTGGCAATATGGATATCTTCCTTGAATAATTCGTGTAAGTCTTTGCGCTTTAATAGATACAATACCGAGTTTTCCATCAGTTCCATTGACTCATACCCCTGTTGATTATTTACATAGCTTTTCAATGAGACAATGGTTGACCCTTCTTTCCCAATCCAGAACGTTACCTCTTTTCCGTCTACGGGAATATAAGCTCTGGCAATCCCTTTCTCGATGAAAAAGATATTCGTTTCAGTCTTGTCAGCCTCCAATATATGATAACCTTTGGGATATGTGACTTTTGACAGATGTTTGACCACCTTATCCGCTGAAGCCTTCGGCATCCGATATATCCTGTTTATAATCTCGTGTATATCCATATCGCATTGAATCATTATTCTGCAAAAATACAAAAAGTTATATTAGGAAAAGAAGATTTGATGATACTCTTACACCGTCGTTTCTTATCAAATGTAAAGTGAAAGCTCCGGGCATCTTGTTAATTTTGCAGTCTAATATTAAAATAGAATGATATGAATTGGATTATATTGATTATTGCTGGACTGTTTGAGGTTGGTTTTACCTTTTGTCTAGGCAAGATTAAAGGAGCGACAGGCACCGATTTTTATTTGTGGGGAGCGGGATTTGTAATCTCTGTAACCTTAAGCATGTTCCTACTGGCAAAGGCTGCGCAAACATTGCCTGTCGGCACTGCATATCCTGTTTGGACGGGGATAGGAGCGGTGGGGACTGTATTGATCGGTATCCTGTTCTTTCATGAACCGGCAACTTTGGGTCGTTTGTTTTTTATGACGACTCTGATTATTTCAATCGTAGGGTTGAAACTGATATAACCAGACGAATAGGATTTAGTTTTAATAGATAGAAAAGTGTAATAAGGACTTTTTCAGTGTAAGTCATATATTGTTGAAAAGATTCCATCCGGTATAATATTGAGGAAGTTTGGAATTGACGAGGTCGATTATGTAATATATGCTTTCGTAATTCTGCGATTATTAGGCATTTATAAGAAGTCGTTTTGATGGGAAAAAGTTTGGTTTCTAAAATAAATGTATATATTTGCAGAATGTGGGACGCATCTCGTCCGGATTCGAAACTAAACTAAAATTCTATTTACTGTTATCTATTAAACATGAAATCCACTGATTCTGAACCTCAAGGGGGCGGTATGGAACTGGAACAGTACCGTACCAGCCTCGAACAGATGGTTGAAGAGAAATCTAAAGACTTGATCGCTATTCAGGAGAATCTCGAAGCAACCAACCGACGGCAGGCATTATTTATCAAGGTACTGCAAATTTTGCAATTGGAACCGGATATACCTACTGCTATGAATATGGCACTGGCCGAAATTGGCCGTTATACTGGTGTCGACCGTTTGGCGACATGGGAAAACCACCTCGACGGAGTTACGTATGGCTGCACCAACGAATGGTGCAACGACGGTATAGAACCCGCTATCGATTACTTGCGGAGTATGACCATTGAAGCGGGAAAACCCTGGTTCGACATGCTGGAAGAAAACCATATCATTTGTACGTCCGATATTTATTCGCTCGATCCTTTTATTACTCAAATGCTCGAAGTGCAAGGCGTAAAAGCCATTGCTGTTTTTCCCCTGTCACAATTGGGAGTACATTTCGGCTTTCTTTCGTTCAACTTTTGCTGGAACAAACAATGGGATGAAAAAGATGTGGAACTGATGAGCCAGATATCGCAAATTGTATCTACTGCTACTAAACGCTGGCAAGTTGAAACATCGTTGCAACAGTCGCAGCGAACCATGCAAAAGGTATTGGATAATATCAATGCCAATATTTTTGTGAGTGATTACGATACGTTGAAAGTGATTTTTGCCAATAAGCCTTTCAGGGAAGAAGCAGGAGAAGTTCCGGAAAATGCGGAATGTTGGAGAATGTTGAATGCAGGTCTGGAAAATGGGTGTAAACACTGCCCGAAGCCGAAGTTGCTCGATGCCAACCGTAAGTTTACAGGCGTTCATTTTTGGGAAGACTATAATCCGGTCACCAAACGTTGGTATACCATCCAGAGCATGGCAATAAAATGGCTCGACGGACGTTGGGCAATCATGGAACTGGCTACCGATATCACCACCCGCAAACAGGTGGAACTGGAGCTGATTCAAGCTAAAGAAAAAGCGGAAGAATCGGACAGGCTCAAATCAGCATTCCTTGCCAATATGAGCCATGAGATACGTACTCCTTTGAATGCCATCGTCGGTTTTTCCAGTCTGCTTGCCGAAACCGATGAGGCGGAGCTACGTCATGTATATATGTCTTTAGTGCAGGAGAACAATGAGCTGTTGCTCAACCTTATTTCCGACATTCTGGACATTTCCAAAATCGAAGCCGGTATGATAGATCTTGTTATGGGACGAGTGGATGTACCACAACTTTGCCGGGAAGTGATTGCTACCTTCTCACATAAAAAACGTGACAGTGCGGTCGAACTGCGGTTTGATGAAAATTCACCGCAGATTGTGATTGATGCTGATAAAAACCGAATCGTGCAAGTACTCTCTAATTTTCTGACTAATGCTTTGAAGTTTACCACTAAAGGCTCAATCACACTTTCCTATTTATTGGAAGATGAGAGTCAGGTACGTTTTTGTGTAACGGATACGGGCAAAGGGATTCCCGACGAACAAAAACATGAAATTTTTAATCGTTTTGTAAAATTGGACTCATTTGTACAAGGTGCCGGATTGGGATTATCCATCTGTCAAAGCCTGGTCAAAAGGATGGGCGGAAAGATTGGAGTCGAATCCCGTGAGGGGGAAGGGTCGTGCTTCTGGTTCACTCATCCGTATGTTCCCGGTGCTTAACCAAAAAAAAGAGATTGCATATTGAAGCAAACTACGTATATTGTTCCGCAAAGTACGGGACGAACAAAAAACAATAGTTTTCTTGAGAGAGGTGTCTGCAACTAAAATAACCTATATTTTGTTGTCTTTATACAGTATTGAGTTTTTAGCGAATAAATATATAAATAATGATGAAGATGACAAAGAACTTATTGCTAGGGATTGCTGCCGTATGTGGCAGCACTTTTCAGGCTGTAGCTTGTACGGGAATCTCGCTGACATCCCGTGACGGCAGTTATGTGCAAGCCCGTACGATTGAATGGGCGCGCGGTGTGTTGCAAAGCGAGTATGTGATTATTCCACGTGGTCAACAGCTCACGTCATTCACTCCTACAGGTGTCAACGGACTAACGTTTACGGCAAAATATGGAGTGGTTGGTCTGGCTGTTGTACAAAAAGAATTTATTGCCGAAGGAATCAATGAGGCCGGACTTTCGGCCGGACTATTTTTCTTTCCTCATTATGGGGGATATAAAACGTATGATGCTGCACAGAACCAGCGGACACTGGCAGACCTTCAAGTGACGGAGTGGCTGTTGTCGCAGTTTTCCACTATCGACGAGGTGAAGGCAGCCCTTTCTTCTGTATGTGTTGTAGGATTGGAAAAGACAGCGGTAGTACATTGGCGTATCGGTGAACCGTCGGGGCGTCAGGTTGTGTTGGAAATTGTAGGTGGTGTGCCGCATTTTTATGAGAATGAAGTAGGAGTATTGACGAATGCCCCCGGTTTTGAATGGCAACTTACAAATTTGAACAATTACGTCAATCTTCATCCGGGTGACGCTTCCGTGCAAAAATTGAGCGGTATTACGTTGCAACCTACTGGTGGCAACTCCGGTTTTCTCGGCATTCCGGGTGATGCCACGCCTCCTTCGCGGTTTGTGCGTGCGGCCTTTTACCGGGGGACAGCTCCGCAACGTGCCACAGGCTTTGATACCGTGCAGCAATGTTTCCACTTGCTTAATAATTTTGATATTCCTATCGGTATAGAACATTCGCAGGGTGATATTCCGGATATTCCCAGTGCTACGCAATGGACCTCAGCTATCGACCTCACGAACCGGAAGGTTTATTATAAAACAGCTTATAACAATTCGATACGTTGCATTGACTTAAAAGCTATTGATTTCTCAAAGGTAAAATATCAATCACAACCGTTGGATAAGATACAGGAGCAGCCGGTTGAAATGGTTAAGATTCCCCGGTAAAATATGGAACGGTATGGAGGTGCTCTTGTATAATAGTTGCTCGCATTAAGAATGTTTTCAAATAAATGTTGGTGACGTTTTACCCTCACACCCTCACCCTTTGTGCTCAATCCATTTATTCATCGGGGTTACAGGTGTGAGGGTAAAGGTGAGAGTAGGTGAGGGTAACTTTTTACTCTCACTCTGTCTCGTCCTGATTTGAGTTGACCAATCTTATTCCGTTTTCACACTAACTTCTTTATTCTTACCATAATATCCACTTCCCGGCACATAAATCGGCTGCATGGCTCCACCCATATTTTTCAATTTACCCTCGTCGCGCAGACGTCGGATATGTCGCATGGCTGTACTTCTTGCCATTCCGCAAAGATATTGGAAGTC
>CAUHML010000220.1 GCA_959606905.1 uncultured Bacteroides sp.
TCAGTCATCCTGTTCATGCTGTCATAGGCAAAACGATAACCTTTACTGATGCCGTCCGTATCATCTTCCTCACTCCGCCATGCTATGCTACTGATATTGCCATTGTAACAGGGAACGCCCTGACTTGCATTATAAGAAATTTCTTCAGAGAGAAAAAAACGGCACATCGTTTTTGTCACCTGGTCACGGACGTCATACGTATATATCGTATAGGCGCCCAATCCTCCCACATCTTTCAAAAATACCCGACGGGCATTGTCATACGTGTAGTAAAGTAAATGATTGGCTCTATACGCATTATCGACGCGGTGATATACATCCCTAAGTTCTCCATCTGCCAGATATTCATAGGTATATTCTTCCATGTGCCGCTTTCCGTTCCCAATCTGATAGGTATGTAATCTGGCAAATAACTTTCCAGTATATGTATATGAATAAAAGTCTGTGTCATACCCGCCCAAATGATTTTGGCAACGTCCCTGTATTATTCTGCCTTTATAGTCATAATATAAGGCACTTGTCAGATATTGCTCTTTATCCAATACTTTTATTTTAGTCCCGGTCAGTCTCCCTTGTGCGGAGATAAGGGAGGCTTCGTGATTGATATATAAAGAATCATACTGCACTTTACCTATCTTCTCCAACCCGAAAGCGAGTTGGGTGTCCGTTGTGAAGTTGTAATCATCATAATAATTCACTTGCAAAAGAGAAGATAGCGTATAAGGAAAATGCTCTACTTCATACCCGGAATGAAGCACTCCGTCTTTCTCCGCAGTCGTTCGATAAGCCCTTACTATGGAATTATCCAATGAAGGAGGATCATTGAATGAACAAAGTCCTGTTAATGAAAGCCTTCCCTGATTATCATAGAAAGTGAACGTCCATTCTTTTTTCTGTGACTGATTTCCATTCTGTGACAATATAACCCTGTCGGCTTTGTCATAAACATAGCGTATTGCAGCACAGCTAGGTAGTTTCTTCGAAATACAGCGTCCGAAACTATCATACAAGTATTGATATGCGTACAAATCGAGATTTCCAGCCGATATTTCATCATTAATCATGGGTGGGAGAACATAGCGTATTCTTCCGAAGCGGTCGAATACAAAATAGGTGTCCGCTTGTTGATTTCCTCTACCTATCCGGGTCAGTAGCGTACGTCCCTGCTTGTCAACAAAGGTGTAAGTCGGTCTACCGTCTTCATCCGTGGCCTTTGTCACCTGCAATTCTCCCGACCGATAATCTCCTCTGCGAATCAATGCATCGTTATCGTCTATCAAATAGAGCGAACAACGCAATGAATCAGCCGGGATATTCGTCAGATATTCCATGCGGGCGGGATGATTCCCCCAAGCATCTCCCACTCCATATTGCTCTGTAATACGATTTAGAGGGGACGATTCATAGTTAGTTTGCAAATAACTTCTTTTACCTGCATCATGATAATCCCACAGGATACCATTCTTCAAATCTTCAGGAGCCATATAGGAAAAACTAGTAGGCGCCGTTATCCATTGCTTCTCTTTCCGTCCCAAACTATCATATTCTATCAGGTGATGGTCGGCTATAAAAATAGCAGTACGATTGGCTCCATAACTTTGCGCGAAATCGAGTTCACGCCCAAGCCCGTCATAGAATGTTATTTCATCATAGTTTTTTTCTTCATTCTCCTCAAGCGGTGTCCGTACATAAATATAATTATGTTCTCCCGGTATGGAAGGCAATGTATCTTTTACAGCAGTAAAAGCACTTGCACTAACAGGTCCTGAAAGCAGAGTTAGGACCCATATAAATGATATACTTTTTTTCATATTTCTTGTTCTTTTAAAAGGAATTTACAGAATACCGGTAATCATAAGCCTTTATTGTCCGCCCATAATTATCTTTTTGTCTATTGAGCCGCTGTAAGAGGTCATATTCATAATAACTGACCACTCCGCACGGATCCGTTATAGAGGTAACTCCGGCCATCGGCTGATATGTATAGGATGTTATTTGCGCCTGTGGCAAAGAAGCTCTTAGACGCACCAGTTTCGCACGATCCGGAGTATCAGCTTGCATGAACGACACGATGTCTCCTCCCATAGCTGTTCGGACTTCACTAATGGTAGCCCCCTTTATTTCCGCTGCCAGATGCAAATAGTTATAACTCCAAAGATAAACTATCTTACCCTCGTTTCTGACAACATATAAAGGATGTCCCAAAGCATCATAATCAATGCAATTGTACACTTCCTTCAAAGCCCCCTCACCTATCCTTTCCCAGGCAGAATAGCAAGGGAAAAAATGATCGGATACTCCTTTTATAGGAACATATTCATATTTCACCTGTTTCAGTTGACGGCTGGTTCCATCTTCGGAAATAAAGTATTCCTTTTTTTCGACAATCGGAGACAGTATATGCTTTTGCACCATTTGAGTATATATATCCGAACTTGACTCACGGATCCTTTTATAGGTTTGTTTTCTTATTCCTCCATTGGCACTTTCTGAAATTACTTTTATCAAGCCGTCGGGATCATATTCATAATCCGTCTGCGTACTTATCGGAAAAGAGGGATTGTCGTATAAAGTATCCTTCTCGCTTTTCAGTCTGTAATCATACAAATAGACCTTGTATGAGCAACCATCGGCATAAGTTATAAATGAGGTCGGGCAAATATAATCAAGAGATGTCTTCATTGATCTTACATAAAGGTCGGAAGAGCGTTCATAAGTCAGATGCTTACTCGATTGTAAAATACCGCTTGCCGAATACAGTTCTTCACAAAGAAGTTTTCCCCGTTCTACTGATCTGGAAGCATAAGGTCCATAAGGCGTTCGGTTCGGGAATATGATTGCCTCCGGGGCTTCGTCCATATGTCCATTATCGAAGTTAGTATATTTAGAACGGATAAAAGATCCGTCCGGTCTTTTTTCAATCACTTCACTATAACCGATATGATTTCCGGAGGAATTGATACATGCCGGTAGCACAGACTGGCTGCTGAATCTTCTTATTATACGTTTTACGTCTTTATTCGCCCCGGTGCCTTCTACCTGATAATCATCAAAATAGTACTTTATCTGTCCTCCCAGGAAACCGCTTGAGATTCTCGCCTTTTCTTTATTAATTAAATAATCATCCACATAAAAGTACTCATTTTCTACTTTTTCACCACTTTCCAATCCTGTATCACTATTTATTATCTTCTTTATTCTTAGTCCTCCCGCTATTTTCGGTTGGAATGTATCCTCGTACCCTTCCCATCGATTCATTTTCACTTGCTTACAATACTCGTGAGGCTCGAAAACGAAACGTGTATATCCTCCCGTGGGATAGCGTAGCCTTTTCAAAACGCCAAATGTCAAAACATTCGCATTAGGTTCGCGAGAATCGTAATGAGTGGCATAATTATCGGTCATCAAACGATTGTTGTAAAATCCCCAGTGATCTACTTTTCCGGAAAGATAAGGGGGCAACTGCTCCGGAAAGTCATACTCCATATTAAAAATTCGTCCGTTTGCTCCCCATACAAATTCAGAAACAGATTGTAGCATCAGGCGCTGGGAGGTGTTGTCATTGTACGAAAAATGGTAATCCCGGATCCACTTTCCTTTCTTATCTTTTATTTCCAGATTGCTCAACTTATACCATTTCAACTTGTCCAAACAATTCGGATAATTATCATCCAAAGGATTATCTGCAAGAAAGTTCAGAAAACGATATTTGGGATTTTTACGCCATAACATATATTGAAAAGTATAAATATCCTGTGAATATCTCAATTCCGTAGTCACTTCACGCGAAAAAGTTATTTCACATTCGGGAAAAGAAATACGGTTGAGATAAACCGGAGATATGAGACTTCCCTGATAACTGTCTTCAATAGCCACATGGCTTGAAGACGAGCACTCCGGAGTCAAGATTCCACCACCAAATGTAAAAGACCCCAAATCATCATACAGCGAAATAAACATTTGGTTGATAAAATCGCCACGCTCGTATGTGTAAGTTATTTCCTGACCGTTAGTCAAGATAATTTTTGTCAGATACCAAGCTGTAGCTGTCCAAAAGTCCGTAGCTTGCTGAAAAAATCCGATAGAATATTCAATAGCATTCCGTTCTTTGCCAAAGATATATTGAGTGCCATCTTCAGTAGTCAAAGTAAAACCATCAAAAGAAGGCGAATATCCGGAATATTGAAATGCCGTATTTGCTTTTTCAAACGGAACATCCATCCAATTACCACTAAAATTTACCTTTACAGGCCTGTCACATTGCACAATCCATGTTTTGTCACTATTCAACATAAATTTCCCATGGTAATCCAAAAAGTTGAAATCGAACTCGTCCGGCTCAAAATCTGCTCCACCATGACTTTGAGCTGTTGCTTTGAGATAGTCCTGTGTATTCCATTGAGGAGTATTCAATGTTTCGGAGTGAAAATAATATCCCATATTCATCAAATAGGTATGATTTTTCACATTGCAATCATCAGGCTTGCCCTTCACCGTTCTGGATACAACACCTCCGGTATTTAAATTCCACCCCATTCCTACCCATCCCGGGTGTTGGTCAGGACGTATCCCGGCGGCATGATAATTGAGAGAAAACGGCAATTTTAAATCTCCGACAGGAACTTCATATAAAGGAACGGATATATCCGGCATACCTGTAAATTTCGAAACCGGAATCTCACCATAAAGTCCTAAAGCCGCTACATTAGGACTAGGTAATGATTGTGAGGAAGCAGGGATCTGCGCATACATAATATTGTTACCTAGTAACCCCACTAAAAAAATAAAGATATATAATCTTTTCATATACAATTCATTATTAATTATTTCATTCTAAATA
>CAUHML010000221.1 GCA_959606905.1 uncultured Bacteroides sp.
CTTTTGTGGTATAACCATATATTTCAGAAAGATCTGAGTCTAAGATTACTCTTTGACCTCTGATTTCATAAATTCTTTCTTTCATATACTCTTCTGTAATTTCAATTACTGCAATCTCTTCTTTCTTCTCTTCTGCCATAAGATTTCCTTCCTTGTCTTGCGGTCACAATTTGTGACCACAAAATCCATACAACCATTTTACGCAATAAAAATGATCTACTCATCAACTTCCACTTTCCTCATCTTGTCATAATACGCTTTATACCTGTAAATCGTTCTCTCACTGACATTATTCCTTCTTGCAATCTCTATCATAGTCATTCCACTTTCATAACCGGCAACAAAATCATTGTAGATTGCCATCCATTTTGCATTATGCTTCTGTCTTCCGCTTAATTTACGATTTTTATAATATTCCAGTTCTTCGCGCAGCTCGGCGTTTTCATTTTCTAATTCTTCAATTCTTTTTAATGCTTTCTCATTTCTGCTCCACTTTCCGTACATAATTTGTTTTGGCAGCCAATTTGAATTATCTGGAAATCTATATTGATGAATTTAACGATAAGGGAATTCAGATAGCAAATGCTTTTCTTGATGTAATGAGATGCAAATTAACAGAGCTTGGTGCCGATTCTACTGATCCATTTGCAAATGTATTTGATAATTCTCACATTGAAACAGAACAATATTATATGAATATTCTGTCAGAAGATTTGAAACCGATTGTCTCTGACCTGCGAAATATTCATATGAAAGATAGCAATACCGCCAGCGACATTGACTATCAAAGCATGGTCAAAAATATCATTGATTAAAAGAAATATTTTCCCGTTCCAAACCGGCAAAGAAGCATCGGAAGTTGAGACGGAGGAATCCAAAATTGTAAAATCAAATTACTCCCTTTAAAACAAGCCACAAAGGATTTTGTCCAATGTGGCTTGCTGTAGTTATAATTTACTCTCCATATGGTGTTTTAGATTCAGCTACCTTCGACAAAGTCTCCTGATTACCCATATCATATGTCACCACTTTATGCTCTGATTCAGTGAAGGTAGACGAACCCCCAATGCCAAAATATTTTTCAAAGAAAGTTTTCAGTTTATCAATAACTCCCTGTTTCTTCTTAGCCCTATTGTCACCACCAAAACGTGAAATCGGTGGCATAAGTTTATCTATGTCCGTTCCGGCTGTTTTGATTTCTCCATCACGGAACGCATTCTCCATGAACTTCCGTGTATCTTCCGGCTTCAACTTTTCTTCCGTGATAATCGCATTAAGGTCAT
This sequence comes from uncultured Bacteroides sp., assembly GCA_959606905.1. The sequence goes on from CAUHML010000221.1 coordinate 1,284, forward strand.
GAGCGCGCTGTTCCACCACATACTCATGCCATTCATTCATGACATCATCTACATCATTGATTCCTGCAATAAAAGTTTCAATGAGCTGCTTCTTGCTACGAAGCTCTGGGCTGGCATCAATTGCCTTATTGATGGTTATCAACACTTCCTTATCTTCGCAGTGGGTATCATGGTACTTCTTTACGAGCATAAGAATATAATCAATATTGATTTCTATCTGCCGGATCAGTTCAATCTCAAATACTACATCATCCGTAATATCCGTGCTTTCCTGACGCTTGCGTTTCCACTCATCACGTAAGTCCTGATAGCGTCCAAGGTAATCCTGTAAATCACGTTCAGAAATCAGCTCGTTCCCCTTGAACTCATCAAAGGAAAGCAAAAGATTTCTCATACGAAGAATCGCACCAAACAAAGCGATAAAATCCTTCTGGTTCTGTTCTCCGACAATCTGTGGGTCTGACAGAGGAAAATTATTGTTCAAATCTTCCACCATATCCACATACCCCGGCACCTGCTTACCATCTACAGATTCATATCCGTAATAATAATCCTTAAAGCTCTGCAATAGAACGATTCCTCCGGCATTCTTGTCTCCAAACAGGGAAATAGCACTATCCACACGCTTTTGCAGATTTCGGAAACATACAATATTTCCAAAGGTCTTGATAGAATTCAGAATACGGTTGGTACGGGAAAATGCCTGTATCAATCCGTGCATTTTCAGATTCTTGTCTACCCACAACGTATTCATAGTTGTGGCATCAAAACCTGTAAGGAACATATTTACTACGATCAGAATATCCAGCTCCTTGTTTTTCATACGAAGCGACACATCTTTATAGTAATTTTGAAATTTATCACTTGAGGTATCGTAATTCGTATGGAACATTTTATTATAATCGTCAATAGCTTCTTCCAGAAATTCTCTGGATGGCTGATCAAGGGCAGAGGTATCCTCTGAATTTTCTTCATCCAGAATACCATCTGATTCTTCCTCATTTGCACCATAACTGAAAATGGTTGCAACTCGAAGCTTCTTGGTCGGGTCTGCTGCCATCTGCTTCTTAAATTCCTGATAATACAGTTTTGCCATCGGAACACTTGATACTGCAAAAATGGAATTAAAACCACTGATACGCTGTTTCTGCTTGATTTCCTCTACCTCATCTCGTTTGGCAGAAGCCACCTCTGTAATATTAGTCAGCGTATTATATATGTAAGTTTTATCCCCACGATAGGTCTTCTGGTCAAAATGTTCCAGTATGTACTGTGTTACAATTCGGATACGCTCAGGAGCCATCATAACCTTTTCACGGTTGATGTCCCAGACCATCTCATCCGTGATTTCTTCTTCCACATCCATCGTTTTAATATAATCCACCCGGAATGGAAGAACATTTTTATCGTTAATCGCATCCACAATCGTGTAGCTGTGGAGCTGGTCTCCAAAGGTCTGACCTGTAGTAAAGAATTCTGGATTTTTTGCTCTGCCGGAATTAACAGAGAAAATCGGTGTTCCTGTAAATCCAAACAGATGATATTTCTTGAAATTCTTCACAATCGCAGTGTGCATATCTCCAAACTGACTGCGGTGGCACTCATCAAAAATAATAACGATATGTTTCGTATACACTTCATGCCCCGGATTCTTTTTTATAAAGGTAGCCAGTTTCTGAATTGTAGTAATAATGATGTGTGCGTCCGGGTCTTCCAACTGCCGTTTTAATATGGTTGTCGAGGTATTGCTGTTGGCTGCCCCCTTTTCAAAACGGTCATATTCTTTCATGGTCTGATAGTCCAGATCCTTACGGTCAACCACAAACAGCACCTTGTCAATATAAGGAAGCTTCGATGCCAGTCTTGCCGTCTTGAACGAAGTCAACGTCTTGCCGGAACCCGTGGTATGCCAGATGTAACCACCACCCTCGACACTGCCGTACTTCTTATAATTATTGGCAATTTCGATACGATTGAGAATCCGCTCCGTAGCCGTAATCTGGTACGGACGCATGACCATCAACATATCCTCAGATGTAAAAATACAATACTTCGTAAGGATATTCAGAATCGTATGCTTTGCGAAAAAGGTCTTTGTAAAATCAATCAAATCAGGAATCACACGGTTATTGGCATCTGCCCAGAAGCAGGTAAACTCAAAACTGTTACTGGTCTTGGTCTTACTTGCTCCCCGTTTCTCATGTTCCTTTTCCGCATTCCTTCTAGTGCTGTTGGAATAATACTTTGTGTTTGTACCATTGGAAATGACAAAAATCTGAATATATTCATACAGTCCGCATCCCGCCCAGAAAGAATCCCTCTGGTAGCGGTTGATCTGATTGAATGCTTCACGGATAGCAACTCCTCTGCGTTTCAGTTCAATATGTACAAGAGGCAGACCGTTTACCAATACGGTAACATCATAGCGATTGTCATGCTTCGCACCATTTTCCGTGCCAATCACATACTGATTGATAACCTGCAGCCTGTTGTTATGGATGTTCTTCTTATCTATGAGTGTAATATTCTTGGAAGAACCGTCATCACGAGTCAGGACTTGGACATTGTCCTCCTGTATCTTCCGGGTCTTTTCCACGATATGCTCATTGGGATTGGCAACGGCATTTTTGAAGAAATCATCCCACTCTGTATCCGAAAACTGATAGTTATTCAGTTCCTCTAATTTCTTACGAAGATTGCCAATCAGGTCTTTCTCTGTGTGAATAGGCAGATATTCATATCCCTGTTCACAAAGCAGACGAATAAACTCCTGTTCCAGTTGTGCTTCGCTCTGGTAACTATCAGAACGCTTCTTGACTGGCTCATATTCTGTGACAACGGTATTCTCCGATGTCTCCGCTACAATATTAAAGTACGGCACATCCTCGCCTCCTTACTTTGGTAATTCTTTAAAGGATAACAGCTTATCCCTGTAATATTCATACTGCTTCTGACGAGCTTCGATTTCTGCAGGAAGTCCTGAGGACAGATCGTTGCAGAGGGTATCAAAACGATCGAGAATTTCCACAATACGCTGTTGATCCTGTAATGATGGAATCGGTAATTCAATGCTATTAAGCATTTCGCCACTTACATGCGGAACACCTGCACCACGTTTCATAGCATTTAGTTCTGACTCCATGTTTTTCAAAACATAGTATAAAAATTTTGTAGCAATTAATTCGCTTTTTTCTTCATAACCAAATCCATCTGTAACGAAAATTTTCTGATTCCAATAGGAAACAAATCCCGCTGATGCACCACTTCGTGCAATCACCACAATTTCTCCATCATGGTTGTACTTATCAATATAGTATGCCGGTTCTTGTCCTCCAAGAATTACTGGGATAGTTCCCTCTTTTGTGTTTTTCTTTGTGATGTATTCTCCTCTAAATACATTTGCGACTTTTCCCAATGGTAACATAGCATAACCAAACACATATTGAATGAGCTTAATTGCGCTCAGCTCTGTCTGTCTGTCTGTCTGTCTGTCT
>CAUHML010000222.1 GCA_959606905.1 uncultured Bacteroides sp.
ATTCAATTTGTCATTGTCCTCCAAGGAATTGTTTCATAGCAATTTCCTGTCTTGGATAGGAGAACGATACCCTGACCTGTTCATAGCAATATTCGAGGAATTAGGATGTAGTGTAAAATGGAAATCCAAAGCATGGAAAGTAAAAAGAGAACTGTTGAATTTAGACCTATGCGTACAGCTGTGTAATGGTGAGCATATCCCGTTTGTATTGGAGAACAAAGTAAAGAGCATTCCTCGTAAAAACCAGTTGGATGAATATGCAGCTAAGTTAAAACCCACGCCGGAAGATAACTTGATACTATTATCGCTGGCAACAGAGTTTCCAGACAAGAAAGATATTGAAAAAGAAGGAAAATGGAAGATTTGCAGTTACAAGCAGTTGTACGAAGCCATAACCATAAGCAAGAACAAAAAAAATGATGTGGAAGAACCATACCATCGGGCTTTAATTGAAGATTATTGTCTATTTATACAGAGTTTGCATACTCTTGCTCAAAGTTGGAAAGTAAATGAAGGAGACACGTTCTTGTTAGCGAAGACAAACAAAGAGTATTGCAATGAACTACGGATTGGGGATTTGCAAGACAAGATATGGTACTCGCAACTATGTGTCAAACTCAATCAGCATTTAAATGATTTGTTGAAAGTACGGACTATTTCCGGATTAAACATAGAGGAGATAAAAGGCAAGGAAACTAACTCGAATAAAGTCTATACAAACTGGGGCTTTACTCACGGACAAGGTTTGTTGGAAGCAAAAGTGAAAATTCACAATGAATACATCTTACTGGTGCAACTCCAAGGAGATAGGTATTGCCGCGGTATAGAATGGATAAGAGAAAAGCCTGCTACGCACGAAGAATATTGGGAAAATACAAAAAATGAGAAAATCCCACAATCATTCTTCCAATTCGATGATGAGGCTGTTGAATTTCCCTCCATATGTATAGATGCGAATAAAAAGATAGAAGCAAGGAAGCACAAAGATGGAACCCGTACCTATAATAAATATGGTGACCGTTTTTTGTATCAATCAAAGAAAATACAGGAAAATGCAACAGTGAGCGAGGTGCTGAATGCCATCAAGGAAGATATAGAAAAGATTATCTCCAGATAATTCTGCATTTTCTTTCTCAATTCTGAAATTTTCATCTCAACTTGTATATAATTGAATCGACCGTCAGAAATCCCAAGTTCCGGTTTCTGATGGTCGATTCAATTTTATTAATGCAAGAACAAAAATTATGATAAGTATGAAAATATCAACAGAAAGACTTTGCATCCGAAATGCAGAAACAACAGATGCTTTAGGCGTCTATGAACTGATGAGTGACGAACAGACCGCTCTCCAAACCGGTTTCTCCCCGATGAGCCATCCGAGCGAAGCAGAAGGGAAAATTCGGAAAGAGCTGGTTACCGGTAACCTGTTTGTCATTACCAAAAAGGAAGAAGCACAAAAGGTGATTGGCGTATTTGAGTTATATCCTTGCTCACTTCAAGAAACGAACGGAAACTCTGCAAACTATAAAATCTGCTATTTCCTCCACAAAGAAGCACGAGGGAATGGGTATATGACAGAAACCATAAAATCTATCTTACCCTACCTCTTCAATGAATGCTGTGTAGGTACACTCGTTATAACAGTCTCCCCTCGCAACGACGCTTCGCGCAGGGTGGCAATCAAAAGTGGTTTTATCTTCAAAGGATTGGAACGGGAGCATGGCATTACCGGCTGTGATGAATTGGTAGATGTAGAGGTTTATATGCTCACCAAAGAAGAATACGAATATCCGGGAACGAACAAATTGCAAAAAGAAGATTTAAGAATAATCGAGAAACAGAAATGGATAAACCAAGGCGGCATTCTTTTCCCTATACCCGGCTATGCCTCTTTGATGTCAACACCCGGCAATGGAGTATTCCGAATCTATAAAGAACCAAACACCGGAAGACTTGGATTGGAGAAGATAGACGAAACCTTTGCGTTCAGTTTCAAGATATATGACCTCGAATGCGAAGATGTGATGAAACGGATTATCACAACATGGACTTCGGAATTGTTTGTCAAGAATAATAAGAATCTCGGTGTTATCTTCAACGGTATAAAAGGAACGGGCAAAACCATTGCCGCCAAGTTGCTCTGCAACAAAATCGGACTGCCTGTCATTGTCATTTCCAAACCGATGGATGGTATGCTGGAGTTCATTCAATCACTGTGTTTCGAAGCAATCATACTGATAGACGAAGCGGAAAAGACTTTTAATGAAGAGGAAGATGTATTGCTGAAAATGATAGACGGAGTATATAATAGCAAACGAAAATTGTATATCCTTACGACTAACGAATTGAATATCGACGAGAACCTGTTGGGTCGCCCCGGACGGATACGCTACATCAAAGAGTTCTCCAACCTCTCGGCAAAGGCGGTGAATGATGTGATAGATGACCACCTTACTAATATGTCCTTAAAGGAAAGTATCTTGAAAATGGTGGATTCGCTTTCCATCTCTACCATAGACATTCTGAAAACCATTATCGAGGAATGCAACATTACCGGTGAAATCATCTCTGAAGATATACTCAATGTACCAAGAGCGAAATATAGGATAAACATCATTCAATTCGAGGATTTAGGAACAGATTATTATTGTGATTTGAAAGGATTTATAAAAGCTGAAATACCTGCAAATGTAACCATAGAGGAATGGTTATCAAAATCGGTTGCCGGTAAAAAAAATGTAAGGAACAAAGACATGATAGCCGAGAAGTTTGGTTGCAAAGTGAGTATTCGTTCTCAGTTGAACAGTACTTCTATTGTTCATTGTGGACAACAGGTGTGTAAATACGAAATAGTAACCTGCGAACCGGATGCTCTTGGCTTCTTCACTGTTGAATGTGAATACGACGGTGATATTACGTTGTGCTGCCTGGGCAATGCAAAAGCTACGCCATCTTTATATAAAGGTACTCTATACTGATTGGGCATGGGAAAAAGATTGAACGTAGAACAGATTTTATGTCTACAATGGCTGGGCGTAAAAGCATCTGAAATATTCCGGGCTGATGAAAATTTCTTCAATAATATAGCGAAAGAACGGGATGATTTGGAAGAGCTATTGAACAAGGCCAAGTCACGGATAAAAGAGCAAGAAAGGTTGGGTATCTGTTCATTCCCCTTCCATCATCCCGACTTTCCTCAATGCCTACGTGTCATAGGAGAAGATTGTCCTCCACTCATTCATTTATTGGGAAATATGGATTTATTGGACAGAAAAGCCGTTGCAATCGTAGGAGCAAGAAAAGCCGGGGAAAAAGGCTGTTATATTGCCTATAATTGTGCGGTAGAATGTGCAAAGAATGGAGAAGTAGTTATCAGCGGTATGGCTTTAGGTTGCGACACTGCTGCCCATCAAGGATGTCTTTCTGTTAATGGTAAAACTATCGCTATTGTGGCTTCCGGGTTGGATATTACTCATCCCAAAGAGAACAAGCCACTGCAAGATAGGATTCTTCAAAATGAAGGTCTTCTATTGTCCGAGCAAGTAATTGGCGTGAAAGCCAATCCCACACGATTGATAGCCCGTAATCGCTTACAGGCCGCTTTATGCCAGAAGTTGATTGTGGCGGAATGCCCTATCCACAGCGGAACCATGCACACCGTAAGGTTTGCGCAGAAGTATGAGAAGAAAATATATGCCGGGCAATTCACCCATTACAACCAGGGCAATTCCGGGAACGAATATCTATTGAAAAATAAAATAGCACTGCCGATATGATGATTCGATATAAAGGTTTTAATATCTTCGCATTTTCTGACACACATGGGAAGCACGAAGAAGTTCAAATTCCGCCTGATACGGATATTCTGATTTGTGCAGGCGATGTAGAAACCGATGAATACAACTTTGCCCGATTTATGGAATGGTATTCTAACATTCCTGCACTGCTGCGACTCTTCGTACCCGGAAACCATGATTTGTCATTTGACATATATCCGATTGCTGACGTTCAAAAACAGATACCGAACAATGTGAAACTTTTGCTGAACAATGGATTTTCTTTTAGTGGATTGAATTTCTACTCCATTGAGGCCAGACCTTGGTTGCATACCCCGTTGAGTATTCCTGACAGTTTGGATATACTTGTCACACATGGAGCGGCAAAAGGTTACTTAGATAATGGACATGGTTGCTCACTTCTTGCAGAAGCCATCTCAAAGCATCCACCAAAAGTCCACCTATTCGGACATACTCATGAATGTGGAAACCTGTATTTGAAAACAGATTATACAACATACTATAATGTAAGTCTATATCAAGACTTATTTCAACAACAATAAAGAAAAAACAATGGAAACATTTTTTGAACTGAAATTAAAAAGGAGATACTCATTCTCACATACAAGCCATTAATCTCCCTCCTCTCGTTCCGTACCGGAAACAATCATAGGAAGTCTAAAAAAGGAATTAGCTGAATACAGAAGGAAATAACTTACGTGGTACAGCAGAAATTATTATTGCTCAAAACAGGAATGGAGATACGGGAATCGTGCGTTTGAAGTTTAATGGAGAGTATTCAAAATTTGAGAATTTAGACGATTAACACTTTATTCTGTGTCTCCCGAAAACTATAAGGTTGATAAGAAGGACTACTTGTGATGCAGTCAAGCGAGCTCATACCCTCCCCCTGAAACACAAAAGCGTGCAACTCACCAGAGCTGCACGCTTTTGCTTATTGTTTATTATCTGT
>CAUHML010000223.1 GCA_959606905.1 uncultured Bacteroides sp.
TTGGCGGGAAATCGCTTCTTTCTTATAAAATTGAATGGAAGATGTTGATGGATAATTCTGTTGGCACAAACAATGTATTTGTATAAGGAGTGTCAGGTATTTGTTTCAAAGGGATGCTCCTGTGTATTGGAACATCCCTTGATAAGCATTTTTTTCTTTCAACTCCTTCCTTTAAAGATTATTTGAGAATTAGCGGAGTTGAATTTTTATTTAGTAACCTGGATTTTGTTGAGCTTTTAAAATAGGGTTAGCATTGGTTTCACTGACAGGTATTGGTAAAATCGCTCTAAAATAAGAACGGTCGAATACTTGTGATTCTTTATTTATAGAATAATGCCAACCTTTCTCATCTTCATTGGTATAACGTGTTATTGTTTCATTATTACGCATGGCGTCAAAGAAACGTTGTCCTTCACCTACTAATTCTTTACGACGTTCCAATAAGACTCTTTCTAGAGTAGCGGTAGACTCTGTAACTAATTGTTTTGTATCATCTGTACGGTTTTTAATAATTTCATTCAGATATTTAACTGTAGAAGCTTTGTCATTCAACTTAGCTGCAGCTTCTGCTGCATTTAAATACACTTCTGACAAACGAAGAATAGGTAAATTGTTTAATCGCATATCCCCTAAACTTCCCATTGGGAATTTATTGATAAAGATACGATTGTCTCCATAGGTCTTATACATATCGGTCGGTTTTCCACTGTCATCTGTTTTCAATTGTACCGGCAGAATCACATCCAAGCGAACATCACTTGGATCTTGAGCTAACATATCAACAAATGATTTTGTGCAAATAGCATCGGCATATCCATCTTCATGATATAAATATGCAATACCTTCACGGTCTGCCCAGTCGTCAGAGCCGCTATTGACAAGTTCAAAAATCATTTCATTGATATGATTGGCGTTGTTTTTATCCCAAGCGTTTGCATATTGAGCCTTTGTCCATAGGCTATAAGGAGAATTTTCGATAATGTTTTTTGCTATATCTAAAGCCTCCTGGTTTTTACCCATGTATATATACACGCGTGTAAGTAGAGCTTTGGCAGCCCATTCGTCAATAAATCCTTGATTGTCTCCAGCTGATTTAGAAACATTTAAGGCTTTGGAGTCAATGGCTTCGGTTAAATCTTTTACAATTTGGGCATATACTTCGGCCACTGTATTACGTCCGGGAATAGCACTGGCATTCAAAGGATCTATCGGGGTGGTCACAATGGGTACTCCCATTGAAGCTCCATAATCAAAAGAATAAGGCATACCATATACTTTTACCAAATCAAAATGTACCAAGGCGCGAACAGATTTTGCCTGTGCATAGATGTTGTTCACATTTGCCTGATTCTTTTCGGCATCTGTTATTTTGTTATTTTCTACGGCTTCTATCAAACGGTTGGCACGGCGTAATACATTGTATTGTACATTCCACATGTTGGGAGCATCGTCAATGGTGTATTTCATTTCGTAACAACTGGAAGAGCGCATTCCTTGTGTACGTGCCTGCATGTCATCTCCCCGGACGTCACCATAGTAAAACATACGTGCGGCATAATACTGTGTATAGGTAGAGTTTCCCTGCAGACCATCATACATACCATACAAAGCGGTTTTTGCATCATTGTAATTTGTGATGGCAGAATTACTGGGAATACTATCTGATGGTGTCAGATCTAGCCAATCGTTTACACACGAAGTCAATGCAATGGTTGCCATCGTGAAAACTAGAGATTTATATATTTTTTTCATTTTGTTCTCTTTATTTTTTAGATTATATGTTGAATAAGATTTCTGGATAATGGAATTTTAATATCCTGTTTCTTATTCTGTATAAACTTTATAATTAATAAATTAGAATCCAACTTCTAAGCCAAATGTAATGGTTCTTAAAGCCGGTGTTTCAAATGTACATAGTCCATCAACGGGTGTTTCCGGATCAACATATAAACCATCTGATTTCCATGTCAACAGATTGTTTGCAGAAACGAAAGCCCTTAATTTGTTGATTCCCCACTTTTGAGATACTTTGGAAGGCATAGTGAAACCTAATGTGATATTTTTGATGCGCAAATGATCTGTAGACATCAACCAACGAGATGATGCGATATTAGTATTTCCATATGCAAACTGAGGTAATTTAGCATTATCGCCCGGTTTTTTCCAAGTGTCTTCTATTTTGTAATAAGCAGGTACGTTACCCAAATAATTATATGTACCTCCGTTAGATTGCAACCAAGTCGCATAGTCATAAGCATGGCCTCCTAATGAGTAGGTTAATGTCATATTGAAATCAATAAACTTCCAGCTTACAAAGTTTGTGAGACCACCCTGTACGGTAGGTTCAACTGATCCTATGATTGTTTTATTTGCTTGTGCGGAGTTGGTAGTTGTCTCTCTGCTTCCATCTTCTCCGTTTATATAATATAATTCTTTACCTGTTGCAGGATCAACTCCTGCATATTCATAAGCATAAATAGAATAGTATGGTTCCCCAATACGATGAATGGATACACCGCTAATCATTTCGTTCTGTTCACCATCCAACTTTGTTAATTTGTTTTTATTGTGGCTGATGTTGAATGTGGTAGTCCATGTCAAATTGTTGTTTTGAATATTCGTTGATTTGATTTCAAACTCAAATCCCCGGTTTCTCATTGAGCCTACATTCATCAATGTATTAGCAATACCACTCCCGTCAATAATGCCGGGTACAGCAGATATAGCTCTATCCATCAACAAGTCTTTAGTTTCACGATTGTACCATTCGAATGTTAAAGCCAGACGATTCCACAAAGTTAAGTCCAGACCTATATTTGTTGCATAGTTCTTTTCCCATTTCATATTAGGATTCTCGATACGATTTTCTGCAGAACCAGCTCCTTTATTATAATTGTATCCAAATCCGAAAACACCCAAATAACCATAATAATCAGATGGCTGTGTACCATTTACACCGTAAGAAGCACGTAACTTGGCATCAGTAATTACTTCTTTTATATTTTCCATGAAAGATTCACTGGTAATTCTCCACGAACCGGATACAGACCAAAAATCACCCCATCTGCTTTCTCTAGATAAACGTGAACTTCCGTCACGACGGAAACTGGCACTGAAATAATATTTATTTTCATAATCATAGTTCAAACGTCCTAGAAATGATGTCATACGATATCTTTGTACACTGCTGGATGCACGGGTATTACCTGCATTTTCTATTTCCGGCAGATAAGATGGATAGGTGTTTCCGTTAGCATATACATAATCATATTTGTAATCTTCTGTTTCAAAGCCAATTAAAGCGTCTAAAGTGTGCTTTTCTGCAATTACTTTGTTATATGTCAATTGAGTTTGGGTATTCAATTTCGCACGGTTTCCCATAACACGCTGGTAAACTCCATTAGAAGAACGTCCGTCATTTGAGCGGGGATCCCACCAAACACGTTCATTGTTTTGATTGAAATCATAACTGACTACCTCTTTTATGTTTAAGTTGTCCCAAATGTTCCATGTTGCAGAAAGAGAACCTAAAAAACGGTTTATTGTACTTCTGTTATAATTATAGGCTTCTGTTTGTATAGGATTGGCACCATTTAATGCCGGGAAGTTTGTGCTGAAAGAACCATCTTCATTATACGGATATGTAGAAGGAGAGGCAGTCATTGCATAGCACATGATGGGGCTGGCAAAACTGGTCCCTTCGTTGTTTACGTTTTGAGTGGAGTTGGTAAACATTGTGTTTGCCTCCAGTGTCAAACGATTGGCTTGATGAGTTACATTGGCACGTCCGGTAAAGCGTTCATAGCCGGAAACGTTTGTAATACCTTCCTGTTTAGTATAAGCAAAGGAAGTATAAAAACGTGTTTTTTCGCTTCCTCCTTGTGCGCTTACTTCATAATTTTGGTGACTTCCGTTGCGGAATAAGACGTCTTTCCAGTCTGTATAACCCGACCATGGTCTTGCGGCGAAGTCTTCAATATTCTTATCTGCGAAGGCTTTTGCAGCTGCTTCGTCATTACCATTGTTTAATGCATAGTTTGCAAGTCCCAGATGTAGTATTTCACGTCTGTCTTCTCCATTTAAGATCGGACGGTAGTTAATGGCCATGTTGGAAAGTCCCCAATCTGCTCTTAAATTGATTTTTGTCTTGCCGGATGCCCCTTTTTTAGTTGTGATAACAATTACACCGTTGGCAGCACGAGAACCGTAAAGTGATGCAGCGGCGGCATCTTTTATCACGGTCATAGATTCGATATCGTTGCTGTTTAATGTAGCCATAAGGCTGTTACCTGAATCTGCGTATGAGAATTCACTAACATTGCCATTCAGCATAGGGACTCCGTCAATAACGTACAATGGCTCATTGCTGGCATTGATAGAACCCATACCACGAATACGTACAGAAGCGACAGCTCCGGGTTGTCCTGAAGTTGATGTAATTTGTACACCAGATACAGAACCCGCTAAACGATCCTGAACACTAACTGTAGGGATATCTTGTAATTTCTCTGTTGATACATTAGAGGCTGATCCTGTAAATGATGATTTTTTGAAATTACCATATCCTGTTACTACCACTTCTTCAAGCACTTCGGCATCCGACTTCAAAGTAATATTGACAGTCTGTTTTATAGCCACTTCTTGTGTAGCCATTCCGATAAAGGAAACTACCAAAGTCTTTGCAGAACTAACAAGACACAGAAAGTGTTTATAATCAAAAGATT
>CAUHML010000224.1 GCA_959606905.1 uncultured Bacteroides sp.
TTGAGCTTTACTTCTACTAATCAGACTGGTGTTGTACCTGGGTCTGACTACAATAAATACGCTTTTTCTGTCAATGCGGGTATGAATTTTACTAAGAACTTCACTGGTCGTATTTCTGCTCAATATATACGTTCCGATTCTGAAGGTCGTCCGGCACAAGGTGCAAATGATAGCAACCTACTGATTCCATTGATCAACGGATTGCCTAGAACTATTGATATACATGATATTCAAAAGAATTGGATTGATGAGAATGGAAAGCAGATAACATTAGATCCGGAAGGTAAAAGTAATAATCCATATTGGATTATTAATAAGAATAAGTTTACCAATAATTTAGATCGTATGATTGGTAATATTACATTGACTTATAAACCGATTGAAGGATTGACTATCACCAATAATGCCGGAACAGATTTTTACACAGAAGGAAGGCGTAAGGTATATGCAAAAGGTACTGTAGGAGCCTTGAACGGAAAGTTCCAGACTTGGAATTTGTATAAAAGAATTATAAATAATGACTTAATGGTTTCTTACGAGAAGACTTTTGCAAATGACTATCATTTTAAGGTAATGATGGGGCATAATCTCTATCAGGAGGAATGGAAAAATGAAAATGTGCAGGCGCAGAATCTGGTTGTTGATGGGCTATACACATATACTAATGCGAAGTCTACTACTCCGGTAAATTATTATGAAAAGAAACGTCTTGTTGGTTTATATGGAGATATTAGTTTGGGATACAAAGATATGCTTTTCGTAAATGTAACAGGACGTAATGACTGGTCGTCTACTCTACCGATCAATAATCGTTCCTATTTCTATCCTTCCATAAGTGGTAGTTTTATTTTTACGGAGTTGATGGAAAACAAAGATATTCTGAATTTTGGTAAGGTTCGTTTGAGTTATGCTAATGTGGGTAGTGATGAAGATCCGTACAATTTGGCATTTAAATATACTCCCGCTAGTACTTACTTTTTGCAATATCTGGGTAATGTTAACACTTTCCCCCATATGGGATTAGTTGGCTTTACGGGACCTCGTGTCTTACCAAATGAGAATTTGAAGCCGCAAAATCAAAGTTCTTTTGAAGTTGGAGCTGATTTGCGTTTCTTCGGTGGAAAAATTAGGTTAGATATGACTTATTATAGCAATATTACAAAGAATCAGATTGTAAGTATTGATGTCCCATTGTCAACAGGCTACTTTGCCAATAATATTAATGCCGGGAAGATTGCCAATAAAGGTATTGAAGTAACTTTGGGGTTGACTCCTGTGGAAACACGTGATTTTAAATGGGACCTGGATGCAACATTTGCTTCAAATAAGCAGACAGTGGAGGAGTTAGCTGAAGGACTTGATGAATATACGTTAACGAGTGGACTGAGCGGTTTACAAATTAAGGCTGCTAAAGGAGATTCGTTTGGCTTGTATGGCACAGGTTGGAAACGTGATGACCAAGGAAATTATGTGATTAATTCTAAAACAGGTTTGAGAGAAACTGTTAATAACGTGCGTTTAGGAGATGTATATCCTGATTTTACGATGGGAATCAACAATACATTTACTTATAAGGGAGTTACCTTGAGTTTCTTGATTGATATCCGTCATGGAGGTTCTTTGTATTCAGAGACTGTAGCTAATTTAAGAAGTAGCGGTTTGGCTGCTGAAACAATAGCTCACCGTGAAGATGCTTCCTTTATTGAGCCGGGTGTAATCCTTCAGGATGATGGAACATATAGACCTAATGATGTTCCTGTGAAAAGTATGCAGGATTATTGGCAGCATATATCCAATTCTAGTAATAATGAAGGGAATATCTATAATGCATCATTTGTAAAACTCAGAGAGGTACAGTTGTCTTATAGCTTCCCACGCAAATGGTTCAAGAGCTTTTTTGTTAAATCATTGGATTTAGGTTTTGAGGCACGTAACTTATGGATTATTAAAGATCATGTGCCACATATTGATCCGGAAGCTAACTTCTTCGGTCCTTCTCAGATTGGGGGTGGTGTAGAGTTTAACAGCATACCTTCTACCAGAAGTTTTGGATTTAATGTCAGATTAACATTGTAAGATTTAAACGAATATGATAATGAAAAAGAAAATATTAACATACGCATTGAGCGCTTTGGCATGTTTAACTTCATGTAGCGATTGGCTCGATATTAACCATGATCCCAATACTGCCGAGAAAGTTGATCCCGGGTATTTGTTTAACTATGTAGCTGTAAACTGGGCTGGAACACGCACTGGTGGTGACTTTTATATTCCTTTATCTATGAGTTCGCAGTGTCAAGTTGATGGTGGACTTGATTACGGTGGCTGGGATGAATCTGTATATACTATTTCTCCTTATAGTACAGGGAATGTCTGGAAACATTATTATTCTGTAGGTAGCAATAATTTGATGTTAGCTATTAAAAATGCAGAAGAGTCAGAACCGGTGAATCACAATGCTATTGCGCAGTGTAAGATTCTTTTGGCTGAGCATATGTATGAGGCAACGATGTTGTGGGGAGATATTCCTTTCACAGAATCCTGGAACGGAACAATTAAATATCCGAAATTTGATTCTCAGGAAAGTGTATTGAATGGTGTTTTGTCATTACTTGATGAGGCATTACAGCTTATAGATCTGAATGATGCTAATGCAATTGATGAGTACGATATCTATTACAAAGGTGATATGAACAAATGGATGACTTTGGCAAAGTCTTTAAAATTCAGAACATTGATGGTTATGGTAGATAAAGACCCTTCTAAGGCTGCTGCTATTGGTACGTTGCTGCAGGCTGGAGGAATGGTTGCATCAGCAGCGGACAATTTGGTATTTCCTTACTCTACAGATCCGGGTAACCAGAACCCTAAATATGAACTTATAGAATTGGTTGGGGGGACACAAATATTGTTCTTTGCCAGCAATTATATGTTGAAACCGATGCAAGAACGTAATGATCCCCGTATTCCCTGTTATTTTGAACCGGGTGCGGATGGTGTATACCGGGGGTTGGGTAATAGAGAGGCTGCAAAGACGGATGATGAAGAAAATCTACTGTCATCTGTTGTAAGCAACTACCTTTTCAGAAGAGACGCTCCGGAATTGATTTATTCTTGTCAAGAACAGCTACTTTTGGAAGCAGAAGCTTATGCGCGCGGATTAGGAGTTGCTCAAAATCTGTCGAAAGCTAATGAACTGTACCTGAAAGGAATTCGTGAAGCATGTGCTTTTTATGGAGTTGCGGAATCCGATATTGATACATATGTTACAGGTTTACCGGAATTGACAACGATGACCCAGGAAAAAGCTCTGTATGAGATTCATATGCAGCAATGGATTGATTTGATGGATCGTCCGTTTGAGGAGTTTGTACAATGGAGGCGATCTGGTACTGCCGGAAACGAGGTCCCGACATTGCAAGTCCCGGAAGATGCAACTTCAAAAGAATTGATCAGAAGATGGGAATATAGTCCTGAAGAAATGACAGCTAATATTAATGCACCGAAAGAATCTCCGAAAATCTGGGAAAAACTATGGTTTGATTTATAATTGAATTACCATAAATGATACGAAAAAGAGGACAATAAAACATTGTCCTCTTTTTTTTGTTATATTTGCGCCCACATTATTATATATAATAGAAGTAAAGAATGAAAGAATTTGTAATATCCGAAGCCAAAGTAGAAACAGCAGTGCTTGTAGGACTCATCACACAGACGCAGGATGAGCGTAAAACAAACGAGTATCTGGATGAACTGGCTTTCCTTGCCGAGACGGCTGGGGCGGAAGTTGTGAAACGATTTACACAGAAGTTGCCGACGGCTAACTCTGTGACTTATGTTGGAAAAGGAAAGTTGGAAGAAATCAGACAATATATCCATGACGAAGAGGAAGCAGAACGTGAAGTAGGAATGGTCATCTTTGATGATGAGCTTTCTGCGAAACAGATTCGTAATATTGAAGCTGAACTGAAAGTGAAGATACTGGACCGTACTTCACTGATTCTTGATATATTTGCCATGCGTGCGCAGACAGCCAATGCGAAGACACAGGTAGAACTGGCACAGTATAAATATATGTTGCCGCGTTTGCAGCGGCTTTGGACTCACTTGGAACGCCAGGGAGGTGGTTCCGGTGCCGGTGGTGGCAAAGGTTCCGTGGGACTTCGTGGTCCGGGTGAAACACAGCTTGAGATGGACCGCCGTATCATCCTGAACCGTATGTCATTGCTGAAAGAACGTCTGGCGGAGATTGACAAGCAGAAAGCTACCCAACGCAAGAATCGCGGACGCATGATACGTGTTGCACTGGTTGGTTATACCAATGTGGGAAAATCAACCATGATGAATCTTCTCTCCAAGAGTGAAGTGTTTGCGGAAAACAAACTGTTCGCTACTTTAGACACTACTGTGCGCAAAGTGATTATCGATAATCTACCGTTCCTGTTGTCAGATACAGTAGGGTTTATTCGCAAGTTACCTACCGACTTGGTAGAATCTTTTAAATCTACCCTGGATGAGGTACGTGAAGCAGATTTGCTTGTGCACGTAGTCGATATTTCCCACCCCGGATTTGAGGAACAGATTGAGGTGGTGAACAAGACCCTGGCAGAGATTGGAGGCAGTGGCAAACCTATGATACTTGTATTTAATAAAATAGACGCTTACACCTACGTGGAGAAAGCGCCGGACGACCTTACCCCCCGAA
>CAUHML010000225.1 GCA_959606905.1 uncultured Bacteroides sp.
AAGTCTTGAACTCTCCATTTTCTCCACTATAAATAAAGTAGGCGTCAATCGTTGTATCCGCTTTGCAGAAAGCTTCCGCTTCTTCCAGTCCCATCACCATGAAGGCGGTGGCAAGGGCGTCGGCAGTCATACAGTCTTTGGCGATTACCGTAGAGGACAAGATATTGTGTTGTACCGGATAGCCAGTTCTAGGGTCAATCGTATGGGCGTATTTCTTCCCATCCTTATAATAATAATTACGATAGTTTCCGGAAGTAGCCAAGCCTAAATCTGTTATCTCAAGAATTGTCTGTAAGTCTTGGTTTACGGCCAGTGAATCGTCGATGGGCTTATTGATTCCAATGCGCCATAAGCCTTTGGAAGGATTTTTCCCTTTCACTACCACCTCGCCGCCTATATCTACCATATAGTTTTTTATTCCCTTACGGTCGAGCAGTTGTGCAATTACGTCTACCGAATACCCTTTGGCCACGGCACTACAACTTAACATAGTACGAGGATCCTGTTTGATAACTTTGCCGTTATCCATTTTCACTTTTTCATATCCGGTGATTTGTAACAGACTGTCTATCATTAATGAATCAGGAAAAGCACCTTTTTTGAAACCGAATCCCCAAGCATTGGCAAGAGGGGCTACTGTAATGTCGAAAGCACCCTTTGTCTCGCGGGAAATTTCCATCGAGCGATGGAAGCATTTCTGGAAAAAACTATCAGTCACCAGCTCTTCATTGCGGTTGACGCGGCTGATAACAGAACTGTCGTTGAATGGAGATAGAGATTGGTCGAAGCGTTTCAGTTCAGCTTCTATTTCCGGTTTTAAGTCACCGTCATGCTGATAAGTAATTTTATATACTGTCCCAAACACCAAACCTTTGACACTGTAATAGCCAACTTGTTGATTATGTCTGACTAATATCCAGATAGTTGCCAAAATCAGGAAAGCCAGCCAAAGGAAACTTTTTTTTGTTTTCATACGCTCTTCTATTTGATGAGAAAACTCGTTTTATTGAAGAAATAAATGTTCAATTAATATCTTTAGTCCGATAATGACTAGAATGATACCTCCCCATAACTCTGCTTTCAGTTTCCGGGCGATGCCGCAGCCACATTGGATACCAAAGATCAGACCGATGAGTGACATGACAAATGAAACAAACCCGATGATGCTGATAGGAGGAAGGATTTCGGTATAGTCCTGAACTCCCAGAAAGGCAAAGGAAATGCCGATTGCCAATGCATCAATACTTGTGGCTATTGCCATAGTCAATACCACTTTCGGATTTGCCGGATTGAACAGTTTACAACATTCTTCTTCTTTGAAAGATTCTAAAATCATTCGTCCGCCTAAGAAGGCAAGGATCGCGAAAGCAATCCAATGGTCTACACTTTCTATAAGATGACTGAATGTCTTTGCACACATCCATCCGATAAATGGCATGATTGCCTGAAAAAAGCCGAAAGCAAAAGCCATGATTAGCATGGGTTTCCAACGGGTACGTTTCAAAATAATACCGCTTGCAATTGAGACAGCGAAACAATCCATCGCCAGACCTATTGCAAGCAGCCAAATCTCTAGTCCTGTCATTGTATTCTAAAGAGGCAATTTATAAATAAGGGAATAAGTGATTCCCATGTTATTTGATTTAAACTTTCCGTAACCGGGCACGTACCATGGGTCTCCATATTCTCCGGTAGATGCTTTGGTTTTGTATTTCATACGTACCGACCACCCCATGTTGAAGTTTTTGTAAATACGTACTTTGACGCCTAAAACGATTTCCAGCCATTGCACCGATCCTTTCATACCCAGATGGCTGAATGGCACACTTCCTCCCCAATAACCGTCTTCCAAACTGGGGTTACCTATTACATCTCCCCAGATAGGATCATCTGCCGGCATTGTGGAAACATCATATTTAAATGAACTGAATGCATAGCGAAGTCCTGCATACAAGTAGCTATTCTTCTCTTTTTTCTTTGCCATGGTGTTGTAGTCCACACCGATTCGGAAGAATGGGGCCATTTTGCTCTTATAGTGTATGCCTGTTTCGCTCCAGGTATCTGTTCCTCCCATACCAAACTCAATAGTAGGGATGAATTTATTCTTGAGGTTAACGGCTACGCTGACTTCAGAACTCATAAAGTCGCCTCCCAGCAGCTTGCTTCCAATGCCATATAAATCCACACCGACATACGTACCATTGTAGAGCGGAATGGTATCTATCTCGGCAACCTCTTTTTTCTTCTGATCTCTTTTGGGCGTTTGCGCCGGACGTTGCTGTTGTGCCAGCAACGGAAGCCCAATGCAAAAGAGCAGAAGCAGACTAATTAGTCGTTTCATCAGGTGTGCGTTCTGGCCGATAATTATAGAATATCTGCAAGTTCTCGATTTCATTTGTATTGGCTTCTTTATTTTTTATATGAAGAGAATCTATCTGGTCCGGCTGCCCGTTGCCATAGGGAGGAGGGTTACCCGGTCTTCCCGGTTTTCCAAATTTAGCGCTGATTATATTTTGTTTCATCATATAACCACATTCCATGGACTGGAAATAAGGAGTATTTTGTTGTACAATGTATAATGTGTCAACATCTTTTTCTCTACGTTTGGGATCGTATCTGAATATGAACACAGTAGTGTCACTTGTGTATCGTAGTGGCAACATCAGGGTATGCACATTCTTTTCATTGTTCAGGATGATAGAGTCGGTGCCCAATGCTGTGATTGTTAATGAATCAAGCGTGTCTTTTAATGCAATAGCAGGGTTATCCGGATTAATGGTATATATTGTGCAGTACATCATCGGACGTCCTGCCAATGAGCAATCGTTCTCATCCGAGCAGGCACTGTGTAAGCTGACTGCACCGCCAATGATAGTCAATATGAGAAAGATACGAATTAAATTCTTCATAGTCAGTTTATTGAATGTGAATCAAATTTTCTTTTCTATCTGATAGTTATTCCGTTCCGGTGCATTGCGCGAGATGAGTTCGCCAAGGAATCCGGCTAAGAATAATTGCGTACCTATAATCATTGCCGTAAGTGACAAATAGAAATAGGGAGAGTCGGTCACCAGTCGGTAGGGGAGACCGTTGTACATGGCATATAGTTTACTGGCACCTACGATGATGACAGAAATCATTCCTATCAGAAACATCAATGATCCCAACAGTCCGAAGAAATGCATCGGCTTGATGCCGAATCTGGAGAGGAACCAAAGAGAGAGTAAATCCAGATACCCGTTTACGAAACGGTTCAGTCCGAATTTTGTTGTGCCGTATTTACGCGCCTGGTGGTGTACCACCTTTTCACCGATTTTCTTGAATCCGGCGTTCTTTGCCAAATAAGGTATATAACGATGCATCTCACCGTACACTTCGATATGTTTTACGACCTCTTTGCGATAGGCTTTCAATCCGCAGTTGAAGTCGTGCAGGTTTTTGATGCCTGATACTTTGCGGGCAGTAGCATTAAACAACTTGGTGGGCAGTGTTTTTGAAATAGGATCATATCTCTTTTGCTTCCAGCCGGATACCAGGTCGTAGCCATCCTTTGTAATCATCCGGTAAAGTTCGGGGATTTCGTCTGGGCTATCTTGTAGGTCCGCATCCATCGTTATGACTACGTTTCCTTCCGCTTCAGCGAATCCACAGTAGAGTGCAGGTGATTTACCGTAGTTACGGCGGAATTTGATACCTTTTACATGTTCCGATTGAGCTTTAAACTTTTCGATCACTTCCCATGAATGGTCGGTACTTCCATCGTTAACGAAAATCACTTCGAATGAGAATCCGTTGGCTTGCATTACCCGTTCTATCCAAGCATAGAGTTCGGGTAGTGACTCTTCTTCATTGAATAATGGGATTACAACTGATATATCCATTTTTTAATTACTAATTACTTACGAATTACAAATTACGATTGAGACACTCCGTCATTTTCCGGTTTGGCCTTTTTCATTACCATCAATGCGGTGGGAATGGCCAGGATACTTCCCCAAAATACATCCCATGACAATAGTTGCATGGTGATATTGATGGAAGTAAGTGAACGGGCGGTATCTATCGTTTCTTTTATAACTTCTTTGTTTTCTATCAGAGCCGGGGTGTTGGTCATCAGTTCGTCCCACAACTGGATGTAAGAGTTGATGATAAATCCATGATCGATGAATTGGAAATAGGCGTAGTGAGCCACAGCTACCAGCAGAGAAGCAAACATATACATAAATATGGTAAAGAGCATGGCATGTGAAAATTGGATACTTCCTCCGCAAATCTTATCCCGGTACATTTTCGCATAGTGATATCCGATGAAAGGTACGGACAATGTCAGGATTACAAATAAAAGCGAAAGGAAAGGTATGTGGAATCCCAGCGGAAATAATATGAACTTCAATATCCAGTAGATTCCCATATACGTGCCAAAATGCATGGCATATTTTTGTAAATAGCTTCTGTTCTCTGTCATCTTCATTTATAAATTGCGCACAAAGGTACAAATAATATCGGTTGGTAGGGGAAATCTGGTTGTTAAAGTTAATAAAGCAGAGGAAGTTGTTGTCTGAATATTTTTTTGCAATTTTAATTGCCTGAAATGTAGCCTGTTAGTCTTTTGTTAGTAAAAAAGTTGTCTGCAGCTATTGCAGAATACATAAAAATGTCTACCTTTGCAACCGCAAAACGGGTAAGTCCTATACGGCCAGCTC
>CAUHML010000226.1 GCA_959606905.1 uncultured Bacteroides sp.
AGATTGGCGGGGAACCCAGCAAGACGCCGCTGGATTTAGGGCTGAAGCAGCGTTAGTGCTTCCGAATAAGGATAAAGCAGTAACTCTGTTTTAAAGAAGAACAATATACCCAGTCTCCAGGCGTACTGGAGGCTGGGTAATAAGAAGATTTAAATGATGATAAATGATAATGAGTATTCATTTATCCAACTTAATCCAGCTATACTTCAATAGAAATCAAAAATATTTGAAGCATAAAAAAATTATATTGATTATGGCCATTATGGCTACAATAATAAAGGTCCACCATGATAGTTGTCGTGAAGTTAACCCATTGATCCTGAAAGTTTTCCTCACGCTATTTTGTACTTCTGCATCATCAATTTTGGCTATATATTTATCATTTATTATTCGCATGCTTGCGTCGGTACTTAACGGTTGAGCACTATTGAACTCGTTCTGCAGTGTAACTTGTCGAATTACGGTTCCGGTAGCAATGACGAAGCCACGTTGTCTAACCGTAACAACAACATCCTGAGTCAGTCCCGCTCTGAGCAACGATTTCCTTAGCAAGGAGATATTTTGATAAAAAGTATTTTGCGAAACAACGACACCACGCTCTTTCCACACAGCGGATAAAAATTCATCTCGGGAAATAATGTTTCCATTACTTTCTAAAAGTAGTTGTAAACATCGGGCTGTGGGGGTATTTAACGTAATGGCTTCATGGTCTTTCCCCGCTACTGGCTGAAGCTCATTCACGTCCATATTAAAAATAACCTCATCATTAATGATGTATGAATTAAATGTCATAAAGCATTTCCATATTCTTTATTTATCGGAGAAACCAATTATTCTCGTATAATTCACAGAAAAAAACAGATGCGCCAATCCATATAAAAAACTAATCTTCTTCAGAATCCCTATGTTACCCATTAAAAATATAAATCTGAAAAATATATACGCCCATGATAAGAGCTTCACAAGCTCACGTCATTTTACGATCTAATCTCATTCAATACAAAAGAAATGTAAATTTATGCATAATTCATATGCACTTCATAGTTAAAAACAGTAAATTAATACAACGTCCGCCAAGATGTAAAGTCCAGCGGGCATGTTACAAACATCATATAATTTTCCATTACTGTCAGAAAATTATCTTCGAATCAATAACAAAAGTGGAAACTCATGGCACGAAAGCTCTATCGCAAGGAAGCGATTGAATATAAGAAATTGCACTGGAAAGGAAAAGCATTATTACTGGCAGGTATGCCAGCATGGCTTATCGTTACTCTGTCAAGTTGTTTTCTCATCGCACTCATCTCGACTCTTATCCTATGTACATTCACCCAACGTATAGATGTACGGGGGGAAGTCATCACATTACCGCATTCCGTTAACGTCTTTGCACCGCAGCAAGGCTTTGTGTTAAATCAATATGTTAAGGTCGGAGATATAGTCAAAAAAGGTCAAAAATTATATGAAATAGATATTTCTCGTAATACCACTAACGGTAATGTGAGTCTTGCTCAAACTGCCGTCATAAATGAAAAGATCATTAATGCTGAGAGCATTATTACAAAACTAATTCGCAACAAAGATGAAACATTGAATGCATTAGACACACAACTAAATACGATTAAAAAATCTCTTAGCGAAACAACCTCAATGCTTGCCAACACGCAGGCAGGGTTAAATAAAATGCATCAGAATCTTTCAAGTTACGATAAGTATCTGAAAGAAGGCCTCATTACAAAAGATCAGTACAACTATCAGCACTCACTTTATTTTCAACAGCAAAGTGCGTATCAATCTCTGGTAAGCCAAAAGATGCAACTGGAATCTCAGATAACCCAGTTCACTAGTGATAAAGTCACCAAAGCGGCAGATTTTGATAATCAAATATCAAACCAACAAAATCAAATTAATGATTATAAAAATCAACTAGTTGAGTCCGATGCAAAAGGCAATGTCATCATCAAGGCGACAACGGATGGAAGAATCGAATCGCTAGCCGTAACCAAAGGGCAAATGGTTGATAATGGGAGTAGTTTGGCACAAATAAAGCCCACCGGTAATGTTGAGTACTATCTTATTTTATGGTTACCCAATAATAGTATTCCTTACGTAAAACCGGGGGATACAATCAACATCCGATACGATGCCTTTCCGGCAGATAAATTTGGTCAATTTCCAGGAGAGGTAATATCGATATCATCTATGCCTGCTTCACGACAGGAAATGTCAGAATATACTAACGTTAATAATGGCACGAATCAACAAGAGCTTGCACTATATAAAACGATTGTAAAAATCAAGCAAAAATCCTTTAGTTACAATGGAAAAACATTGTACTTATCTAATGGGTTAAAAGCCGAAGCTGTTGTTTTTCTTGAAGAGCGTCCGTTATATATGTGGATGTTTACTCCGTTTTATAAAATTTCTCAAAGTGTGAGCGGCCCAATTAATGAATAACAAACTCTTTGAAACGATTATTGCAAAGTTAAATTTTTCGCTAATTAAGAAAACACCGGTAATTTTACAATCAGAATCAGCGGAATGTGGTATCGCCAGCCTGGCAATGATCTGCGGACACTATGGATTAGATATAGACTTATTCAATTTCCGCCAACGCTTCGGCAGTCCATCGCAAGGTGCTTCACTGCTGCATTTGAGCAAAACCGCCGAGCGTGCTGGCCTTAAAAATCGCGCGCTTTCATTAGATTTAGATGAAATAAAACAGCTTAAGCTCCCTTGTATTCTCCACTGGGGAATGAATCATTATGTCGTTCTAACGAAAGTACGAAAATCTAGCTATGTTGTGCATGATCCTGCTTTGGGTAAACGTATAATTGGTTTGCAGGAGATGTCTAATAATTTCACCGGCGTGGCTCTGGAACTTTGGCCCGATCAGAACTTTCAGCAAGAAAAGGCAAAAGCACGCTTACGTTTATTAGACCTGATGCGAAACATTGTCGGATTAAAGTCTGCATTAATTAAAATCTTCGCATTCTCTGTCGTAATCGAAGCCATTGGCCTTTTACTCCCCATTGGTACCCAACTGGTCACAGACCATGTCATCATGGCCCATGACCAGAGTCTGTTATCCGTCATTTGTATAGGACTGGTCTTTTTCACTCTCTTCCGTACCTTTGTCAGTATGCTAAGGGCATGGACCTCACTGACTCTCAATACTCTGACTAATATTCAATGGAAAACGACATTGTTTGATCACTTGACAAGTTTGCCGTTATCCTTTTTTGAAAAACGG
The DNA here is from genome assembly GCA_959606905.1 of uncultured Bacteroides sp. The sequence goes on from CAUHML010000226.1 coordinate 3,254, forward strand.
CATCTTGGTGATATCCAGTCACGTTTTACTTCATTGGATACTATCCGCTCAACGTTCACTAACAGTATTGTCAGTGGCATCATTGACTCGATCATGACAATTGGTCTGTTAATTATGTTAACCCTTTACGGCGGCTGGCTAGTATGGGTGGTCGTAGGATTTACGCTTTGCTACGCCATTATGCGCCTGGCGACATACCGTTTTTACCGTCGGGTAGCAGAAGAGCAAGTCATTAAAGGAGCCCGCTCGAGCTCTCATTTCATGGAGTCACTTTATGGAATATCAACGATTAAAGCTCTTAATTTAAAAGAGCGCCGTTCGCAGCATTGGCTTAATATTAACATTGATGCATGTAATGCAGGAATTAAACAAACTCGCTTTGATATGATGTTCAGTGGCATAAACACCTTCATATCATCTATAGATCAAGTTGCTATCCTATGGTTAGGCGCCATTATGGTGATTGATAACAACATGACGTTAGGTATGTTTATGGCGTTTAACTCTTATCGTGGCCAGTTTTCTCAAAGAGCATCTAATTTGATCGATCTCTTTATGCAACTGCGGATGTTATCATTACATAACGAGAGACTATCTGAGATTGTTTTCAGCGAACCCGAGAAAGAGCTCCCAGCACGTCGAGTTTTCGATGAGAATAGTGGAGTGAAGCTGGAGATTAAAAATCTCAGTTATCAATATGACCCGTTCTCGCAACCTATTTTTTCTAACTTTAACCTGCAGGTTGAGCCAGGAGAATCTATTGCGCTTGTTGGACCTTCAGGGGTCGGTAAAACGACTTTACTGAAAGTGATGTGTGGTTTGTTATCTCCAACTTCAGGTGAGGTAATTGCCGATAATCTTGACATTTATAAAATAGGGCTTAATAACTACCGACTGGGGACAGCATGTGTCCTGCAAGAAGATCGTCTTTTTTCAGGGTCAATTAGCGATAATATCAGCGGATTTGAAGATAATGCGGATGAAGAATTAATTGTTGAGTGTGCTCGACGCAGTAATATTCATGATGAAATTATGAAAATGCCAATGGGTTATGAAACAATGATAGGTGAGTTAGGGCTGGGTATTTCAGGTGGGCAAAAACAAAGACTCTTAATTGCCAGAGCGCTTTACCGCAAGCCGAGCATTTTGTTTATGGATGAAGCAACAAGTCATCTTGATTTGAAGAATGAGTCTGCCATAAACCAATCTATTGCCAGTTTAAGCATAACCCGAATCATTGTCGCGCATCGTCCTTCAACGATAGCGTCTGCAGACCGGATCATTGATCTTTCTCAATATGGAAAGCAAGCATCATAAACTGAATAATGGAAAAGGATAACCATATGCTAAGTACCGTGCTAGGTTTTAACACCGCAATCATAAAGCAAAATGATAATTTTCTTGCTCTGGCG
>CAUHML010000227.1 GCA_959606905.1 uncultured Bacteroides sp.
AGAGAGGGAGGTGGTCTTGTTTTTTATTGGACTGGCATAAAAATCCAAGGTTTTTTTGTAATTCTGGAAAACTTTCGTTTGTGCCTTATACAAAGGACTTTGGAAGAATTACCCGATTTTGAGGTAATGACTTGGCAACTGTGCCGTATGCTGCGTTCTGCCTTGAATTGCTTTCAAGTAACTCGTTTCTGTGTACAAAAATAATAGAATAGTCCGATGCACACAAGGTACATCAAAGAAAAAGTTCGACTATTTGTTTAGTTTGTTTAATCGCATTACAATCGAAGTTTGACTTCTACCCATTTTGTTTGCAATATATTTGACACTCTTACCTTCATTGTGCAGTTTCAATAAAAATTGGTCTGCACTTCTTGTCCATCTTTTATTGGCGTTAGGGTGCTTTACATAGCTTTCTTCTGACACCTTTTCGGGGTGCAAGAATTCATCCACAAATACAGACGGGAAACGCTTATCGTATAATACAAGCGTTTTTACCTTAGCCCTTGTTATTGCAACATAGAATAATCTTCTTTCTTCTCCGTATGGGAATTGGTCGCTCTTAGTGAGCACATAGTTAAGCACAGGGTCGTCACTCACCTGTGATGGGAAACCGTATGTATCTTTATTGCATTGTAAGAGTATTACATAATCCGCTTCAAGACCTTTTGACTTATGTACGGTTAAAAACTCTATTTTTCGTCCTCCTATCACATAGTAGAATCTATTACCCTCTTTAATTGATTGGTACATAAAAGAGAGGTAGTAATCATCAAAAGAGTAACGCCCCAATAGGAATATTGATTTATCCGATGGAATAGAAGCCACAAGTTGCCCTATCGTATTGCAGTAATCTCGTCTATCATAAGCATAGAATTCCAACTCGGTTCTCATTTCTGAGCTGAACGAATGGATATTCTTTTGTATTTGGGCTTTATTGCGTTGTATAAAGTTCGACGATAAAGAAACCAAAGGCTCTCCAAACCTGTATGTAGTTTCAATCTTGTTTATCTCCGTTGCTCCAAAATATTCGGGGAATTGATTGAATAGAGCCATATCACTTCCCGAAAAACGATAAATAGACTGCCAATCATCACCCACACAATACAACTTTGCAGGAGGATTACCCTCTCGCAATACTTTCAAGAAGTTGTAACGGTCAACAGAAATATCTTGAAACTCATCCACTATGATATAATCATATTCAACAGGGTGTGAAGTACGACATATCTCAGTGGCTTGAAGAATAGCATCGGTAAAATCAATTTGGTTACTATCGCTTAACGCATTTATGTAGCGTTCATATACAGGTTGAAATATATTCTTGATGATAAACACACTTCGTTCATCATCTGCATTTTTGGCTTGTTTCAAAACCTCTTTAACTGATTTACAACTTGATTTTACCAATGTAACGAAAGTAACAACAAGTCGTATAAACGCCTTTTCCTGCTTGCTGCCTTTGGGTACTACTAAATCGTATAACTCCTCATCGGTCTTTTCTTGAATTGGTACACCTGCTTCAGCTAATAGTTTACGGAGTTTATCCCTAATATCAGAATAATGGAAATCTGCACTTGATGTCACTAAAAGTTGTGTACCAAATTTCTCGTGAGCCGCTTTTTTCCAAGTTATACCATCATTGTATTTCTGATTGGCTTCTTCGTAGGTTATACCCTTGTCTTTTGCGAACCAAGCAGGAACAAGCCCGTGTTCATCAACTCCGAAATGTTCAAGATAGATGCGTTTGGTTACTCCTCCTTGCTTAAAATATATTGAGAAGTCGGGACGATATTGTGAGTGCATCTCATCTGCTAATTGATGTTCGTATGGTTCTTCATATCTGAATTTCACTCCCAGCGAGGACAAAGCAAAACATATTTTTTGTTCTTGTTCACTTCTCACATATATGGCTCTGCCGTCCATATCGGGGAACATCGCCTTTAGCTGCACATTCTTTTGCTCTGATAATTGCTCTCGTCTTTCATTCTTGCGTTGTTCCCAATCGGCTTCATTCGTTTGGTAATCAATAAAGTATTCCACTATATTTTTCTTGAAAGACGATTTATCTAATAATTTGTGATATATATCAACAAACAATGAATCTGTATTGTCGCAAATCGATGGTTTTGTGCCTGTTGTTTTGCCTATAATATCAACGGCTAACTTATGGAATGTGTAACCTTTCAATCCATTGGTCGCCATTCTTTCGGTTAGTTCGGCTGCTGCTTTGTTGGTATAACTGATAAGTAAAATTCTTTCAGGTGCTATACCCTTGATTTCGGTGAGATATTTAACCTTACCGACAATTGAAGAGGTTTTACCACTACCTGCACTGCTGACTACTAAACAATTATCCTCTTCTAAAACAATTGAGCGTCTTTGTTGCTTGTCTAATGGGTATTTTAGGCAATGGTCGAAAAAGTCCCTGTGCGTGTCAAGTAGAAAGGTTATAACACCATCATTATGTTGTTTTACAAGTTTGTTGATTCTTCCAAAGTCGTTAATGAATTTGGATATGGTTTCTGATGGAGTGATGTTAAAGGCTTCAAGTTTCTTCAGAAGTGAATATGCCTCTTGGAAATGTACCTTATAATGATTGATGAAATCTTTTTCTTGCGTTGCGGAGATTACCCTGCCATAAAAGCCATTATTCAAGTCTGAGGGAATATCTATAAACGCCCCCTCATTAAGAGCCGATAATCTCTCTCTTGCTTGCTCATAATTTGATTTCTCGCTATATGCAGATATATGGTTTAGCTTTTCTGCAAGCTCTTTGGATTTGTTTTTTAGGCGTGTTCGTACCATCGCTATTACAATAACCGAAATAGCAATTATACAAATAACCAAAATAAACGCCCATTGCATATTAAAAAAATAGCAGTTGATAATATTTGATTTGCATAAAAATTAGCGTACTACGGAAATACGGAATTTATAGCAAAAAATTATTTTCTTTAAAATAATCTATTACATCTTCATCCGAAATTGCTTCATCTACTGCGTTTAAAATTTTTACGAAGTCCTCAAACTTATCTGTTTCATAACCCCCACAAGTTGTAAATTCTTCATCGCAAAAGAAAATCATTTCTCCCGGAATGGTCATTGAGCCTGCTCCATTAAGACTCCTAAATCTATGGCTTACTGCCCAACCTGTAAATTCTCCTTTGTGATATTTAGCGACATTTTCTTTTAGAAAAGCAAGTTGTTCTGAAAGTTTCTTGGTGTATTTGTTCAAATCAGATTTGGCTTCTTCCTTTTCTTTTTTTGCTCGTGAATACTCTCCACGAGAGTATTGAGAAGAATAACCATTGGGGGCAAAAATATCCATAGAAGATTCTGCTGATTCAATTTTTCTCTCACAGCGATTTATTTTAGATATCAAATTCTTGATTTCATCGCTAATTTTCATAATAGGCTCGATAGTAGTTACATCAATAAACATACTATCAACTCTTGTTGATATTGGCTCATAAGAATCAGGGTGATAGAGATAGTCTTTAAGCGTCTCTTTAACCAATTTCTCAGCTTTTTCCTCGTTAGAGAGTGTACAAGAAGTTATAACTAAAGCGGATAATACTAAAAACTTTTTCATAATCTGTCGTATTATTGGGTTATTTCTCAGGGAATAAACTTGTTAAGGCTCTTCTAATGGCTTGACGGATATCATCAGCTTCTGTTTCGCCTTGTCCTTCTGCTGTACAAGAACATATCATTTCATTGGTTTTTGCAGAGCTAAACTGTATAGTTACTTCTATTGTGTAACCTAAACCTCTATTACGCCTGCCACTCTCACCATAATTGACGATTAGAGTTTCATTAGATAATTCGGGTTTAAGTTCGGGTAATATGATATATCCTTCTTTTATTAGTATTCCTGCTATTACATCACTTGGATTAACACTTTTGGTGGTTGAAGAACCATAGATACCGTATTGCCCACCATATGTACCTCCTGTGCTTGATGTCAATTCCTTTGTTGGGGAAATGTATGCGTATTTATACATTTCAATAGGAGCATTCCTTACTATTACAGGCATTCGAAGTGGTGCACATCCATTCATTAATATAATGGCACAAATAGCTAATAACCATTTTTTTATTACGCTCATACACTACATTTTTTAATCTCCAGTTCCCAAAGGAATTTAACCTATTAAAGAAGCGTGGAACTGTATGCCACATTCTTTACTTGAAGGTCGTAGGAAACCATAGATGCAGATGTAACAATAGCAGCCCACGCTATATGCGTGAGAACCACTATGCTATCCTTGCATCTAATTGAAAATTTCCTACGTTTTCAAGTACAAGATAAGCATAACGCTTCTTTTTTTTCGTATGTCTTGGAAAGAGTTGCCTCAATCCAATACAAAAGTATGAAAAATCCGTGATATACCATTCTACTATCACGGATTTTTTTGATTTACAGTTTCATACTTCTATTCTGTCTTGGCTTCGGTATTCCGATGGCTTCTCTGAACTCATTCATCTTCTTTCTGAACCAGTTCACGTGAGAAACCCCGTCTATCTTGAAATCGAATTTACCGTTTTCATCCTGTTTGATGGAGCAGACGGAATGTCGGGTATCAAAACTTCGGTTAAATTCGGAAGAATAGAGTTCACCTTTTATTCCGACCTCCTTGAACTCGCACAGTCTTCTGATT
>CAUHML010000228.1 GCA_959606905.1 uncultured Bacteroides sp.
CCAGCCCGAAAGAATTTACGGACTGGCTGTATCAGCAGAGTAATGTAATTGTGGAACTGACTGAATACTAAATTTTTTTCTCGTTGTGAGGTTTCTGTGACATTTTGTTGATACTATAAAAAGAAAAAGGATGTGATACTATGCGAATACTGGTTGTTGAAGATGACCAGCTTTTGAATAAGACATTAAGCTATAATCTGTCGGCTGTCGGATATTCCGTGGATGGGGCTATGTCAAAGGCTGTTGCCATAAGATTTCTTGAAAAACAGGATTATGATTTAATCGTTTTGGATGTCAATCTGCCAGATGGGAACGGGTTTGATATATGCCGTGAGGTAAAAGAACGCCGTCCTGATACCGCCGTGATTTTTCTAACCGCAAATGATATGGAAAGCGATATGCTGAAAGGATTTGAATTGGGCGCAGATGATTATGTAACAAAGCCCTTTCCTATCAGCGTGTTCCAAAAGAAAGTATCTGCTTTACTGAACCGCATTTCAGCACAATCCGGCGGAGATTTCTACGATGATGGGAATTTGTATATCAATTTTTCCGAATTATCAGCGTGTCTTGCAGGACAGCCGATTACCCTTACATCATTGGAATATCGTTTACTAAAAGTGCTGACAAGAAATTCTCAAACTGTCCTGACCCGGCAGGTATTGCTTGAAAAGCTGTGGGATGCAGATGAAAATTATGTGGATGAACACGCACTTACCACAACGATCAGCCGCATCCGCAGTAAAATTGAAACGAACCAGCATTCCTACATCAAAACCGTTTACGGTATGGGCTATATGTGGATTGGAGGAGCGCAAAAATGATTTCAAAAAAACTCTCCTTAAATAAAGTCTGCATAATACTGGCAACTACCATTTTACTTTTATCCGTGGTCATGTTTTCGGTTCTATATATCCTGACAAAAGAACTGTCTGTGGTATTTTGTAGCATGGCGTTCTGTCTGCTTTTTCTGCTTTGTGTTACTGTTTTTGTGATACTGATACGGCGAAAGCTGACTTTGTTTTCTGAAATACTTTGCTGCACCTTAGACGAAATGATGAATGGAAAAATAGATATATCACAGGTTGCCGAAGAAGAAAACCTATTTTATAAAATCAATCATCGGCTGGTGCGTCTTTATGAGGTTATGCAGGAAAGCAAAAACAGCGTTGCCAGTGAACGAGCTGACTTACAGGAATTGATTTCCGATATTTCTCATCAGGTAAAGACACCGATAGCAAACTTAAAAATGGTAAATGCCACCTTATTAGAACAAGAAGTGCCATCGGATAAACAGCGGGAATTTCTGCTTGCCAGTGGCACACAGCTTGATAAACTGGATTTCTTAATGCAGGCTATGATAAAAACATCCCGGCTTGAAACGGGTGTTATCTCACTTGAAAAGAAACAGCAGCCCATTTATGATACTCTTGCTATGGCTCTGGGTGGTATCTTTCTGAACGCTGAAAGGAAGCACATACAAGTTGAAGTAAACTGCCCGGAAACATTGGTTGTTTCCCATGACCGCAAATGGACGGCAGAAGCCCTATTTAACATATTGGATAATGCAGTTAAGTACACGCCGGAGTACGGTTCTATCCGTGTTTGCGTTGAAAGCTGGGAAATGCACCTGAAAGTCAGCATCACTGATACCGGCAAAGGTATTCCCGAAAACCAACAGGGAGCAATTTTTAGGCGCTTTTATCGGGAAGAAAATGTCCACGATATAGAGGGAATCGGCATTGGGCTGTATCTCGCAAGGGAAATTATTAGCTTGCAGAACGGTTATATACAAGTAACTTCTCAAGTAGGAACAGGCTCAACATTCTCCGTTTTTCTTCCCCATGAATAACCTGTTTTTTTGAAATGTCACAGGATTGTGACATTTCAGGGCAATTTATTATGTCGGCTGTGACATTTCTGTGAGGATTGCCCTTTATAATGAAGCCATCACAAGAAAGGATGGTGTTCTCTATGAGCATTTTAGAAACAAAAAACTTGAAAAAATACTATGGCACCGAGCCGAATATCACAAAAGCTCTGGATGGTGTAACTCTCACTGTCGAACAGGGAGAATTTGTTGCCATTGTGGGAACTTCCGGCAGCGGAAAATCCACATTGCTCAATATGATGGGGGGCTTGGATGTTCCCACTTCCGGTAATGTAAAGGTCAAGGGAAAAGATTTGTCAGGGCTGAACGATGAACAGCTTACGATTTTCCGCAGACGCAATATCGGTTTTATTTTCCAGAACTATAACCTTGTTCCCGTTCTCAATGTATATGAAAACATTGTTTTGCCCGTAGAATTGGATGGCGATACAGTAGATAAAAATTTCATGGACGAAGTTGTGCAAATGCTGGCACTCGGCGATAAGCTGCAAAATATGCCGAACAACTTATCCGGCGGTCAGCAACAGCGTGTAGCGATTGCTCGCGCCCTTGTCTCAAAGCCTGCCATTATATTAGCCGATGAACCAACGGGCAATCTTGACAGTAAAACAAGCAGCGATGTATTGGGACTGTTGAAAGTAACAAGCCAGAAATTTCATCAAACGATTGTGATGATTACCCACAATAGCGAGATCGCCCAGCTTGCAGACCGTATTGTCCGCATTGAGGACGGGAAAATTGTAGAATAAGGGGGCAAAACTATGAATGATATTTTATTTGGAAATAGCAATCGCCCTGTTATCAAAAAATTATCCAACCGTTATTTCAAAGCAGGAAAGAGTAGAAATATCATTGCAATTATTGCAATCGCTCTAACTACTATACTCTTTACAACCATTTTTACATTAGGCTCTGGTTTGATAGATACCGTTCACGACCAAAATATCAGAAAACAAGGTGGCGACGGTCAAGCGGTTTTGAATTATATAAGCGATGAGGTTTTTGATAATATAAAAGGCAATGAGATGATTGAACAGATTGCCTATACAAAGGCAGTGTCTTATCATATCAATAATCCCGGACTGGAAAAATGGCGTGCTGATATGTGGTTTATGGACGATACTGCTTTGAAGTTTGCACGGTATGAGCCAACAACGGGACACCGTCCTGAAGCAGAGAATGAAATTATGGCTGATACCAAAACGCTGGACGCACTTGGTATTCCTGCTGAAATCGGAGCAACCGTAACTTTGGACTATCAAATTAAAGGAATTTCATATTCAAAGAATTTTGTACTATGCGGATTTTGGGAAACAGACAGCCTAAGTAATATTGGACGACTTATTGTTTCTAAAGCCTTTGTTGACAATAATTCTGAACTTTTAACATACACCTACCCCGAAGATAATGACTATTCCGGCGTAGTCGCCGCTTATGTTATGTTTCATGGAAACGGAGCTATCGAATCAAAATTACATCAGCTTCTTGCTGAAACGGGCTATACTTGTGATACTATGGGCGGAAGTCCATCGGATGACAATTATGTGATCGCTCGTGTTAGTCCTGCATATCAAGGCAGTAACTTTTTAGAAAATCCAGCTTTATTGATTTCGGGGATTGTTGGCATACTTTTAATTATGATAACAGGGTATTTGATTATATATAATATTTTCCAAATCTCTGTCATTCAAGATATTCAATCCTACGGACAGCTTAAAACTTTAGGCACAACAAAACGACAAATAAAGAAACTTATCAGCAAACAGGCTATGTTACTTTCCTTTATCGGTATTCCATTCGGCTTGCTAATTGGTTTCTTTGTTGGACGAGCATTAGTACCATTTTTAATGAACGGCACAGTTTATGCTTCGGACGCAGGAGTAAAAGTAACTGCTAATCCAATTATTTTTATCGGAGCTGCTTTATTTGCACTTGTTACAGTGATTATTAGCGTAAATAAGCCTGCCAAAATAGCAGGTTCAGTATCGCCTATTGAAGCAATCCGCTATACCGAAAATGACGCAACAGCATTTCAAGGCAAAAAGACGTCTAATAAAAAGTCTATACATGGAGCCAAAATTCATCGCATGGCATTATCAAATCTTGGTCGGAACAAGAAACGTACAATTTTGGTTATTATTTCTATGACTTTGAGTTTGGTATTGTTCAACACTGTATTCACACTTGCAAGCGGCTTTGATGTGGAAAAATATGTAGAGAAATTTGTAAACAAGGATTTCATCATCTCTACTGCGGATTACTTCAATTTTAAGTTTGGAAATAGCGACAGCAAAAATGACCTTTCCACTTCTTTTATTGAAGCAGTTAAGCAAAATCCGGCATTTGATGAGGGTGGCGAGTTATATACTACAAAGATTTTGGAAGAAGCATTTTCTGTCGAGAATGGAGTTACCTCAAATTATAACAAAGACGCTGAGGGAAATCCTTTGGTTCAATTATATGGAGCAGATGATTTTTTACTGAACTCAATGGATGTTATAGAGGGAACGATTGATTGGGAAGCATTAAAATCCGGGAATTATGTACTGTATGCTCTGACCGCAGATGACAATGGAAACATTATTGATGACCCTAATATTCATGTTGGAGATACACTTCACTTTAATCATGTGCAAATGGACGGACTTTCCAGTAGTATAGATAATAGTTTTGACTGCAAGGTTATGGCAAAGGTGCTAATCAATGAAAACACCGATACGATAAGAAGTACCGGATTTGCAAA
>CAUHML010000229.1 GCA_959606905.1 uncultured Bacteroides sp.
GTCGGGGAACAGGTGGCGACACCCCGCCCCAAGGGCTCCCCTCGCTCGCTATATTATCAATGAATTTTCTTTTACCTTTTGCTCCTTAAATATAACAGACTTCCAATGATGAGATAAGACTGGTAAGTCTGTTGACTACGTCGGGGAACAGGTGGCGACACCCCGCCCCAAGGGCTCCCCTCGCTCGCTATATTATCAATGAATTTTCTTTTACCTTTTGCTCCTTAAATATAACAGACTTCCAATAACTTGTCAATTCCTAAATTGCTATATTATCAATACATTTTCTTTTACCTTTTTTCCGATCCACTTCGATTCCTCGGGAACAGAAGTTATATTTTCCTTGCTACCCCCCCCACAAAATGCTAAACTGTAGTAGTTGACAGGCTTTATAGGACCACGTCAACACCCTCGGAGAGTCCTATATCCCCTAGACTCTCCATCTATTAAGAATCGACCATGTATCAAATTTAGGCATCAGACTCCCCTCTGGTGCCTTTTTTAGACATTGCTTCCTTGGGAATAGAAGTCAACTTCTGTTCCCAAGGAAGCAATGTGGTTAGAGGGTTTGGGATACTTCCCAACAAGCTCTATTTGTGTCGGACAAATAGGATGCTTGCTCTTTGATCGATGCAACTTATGTTCCTGAAGAATCAAAGTGTCGGCGACATGTCGTGAGAAAAACATAGTCTGCAGCAATAGAAACTATTGCTGCAGACTATTGAGCACTATCACGCTTGCGTGATGTATAAGTGCGCCCTTCTCCTTTTTTCGACAGATTTCGACAAACAAACTAAGTAAAGAGAGTCCAGAGACACATCTCTGGCAAGACAGGCAGATAAAAGCATCTGCCATATCTTGTATGGCACTTACGTCAGATAGTTGACCGATGTCACGCATAACCGCCAATGGCTAAGGTGGAACACCGATACAGCCATCATTGCCAACCGATCATACTCCGTCGGACGATGGTTATTGATCGCATTTTGTCGATTCTCGCCCCTTAATACATAGGGATCTGGTCGATCCCACGTTGCTCTCCACGTTTCATAGTCCTCATTCCTGTTATACTTCTCATATCGATCATAGATTGCCGCTCTAAGCTCGTCAGCATACCCAGAATCGTTTTTTATACGCCCAGAGTAATAATCATAGGCTTCTTTTGCTACATCGGCTCTCATGCCGTGTAAATCGATCTTATTCGACATTTCTCGACGAGAAAAGACATTTTCGTCTTTTCCAACGTCCTTAAATATCCGCTCGATCGTCTTTTCATGTTGCGGCAACACCCTTTGAAGCTGATACTTACCGCCCTTACCTCGTCTGACACGCACGTACATGCCCCTATTTTGCGTTTTTATCAAATCTCCGCCTGTTAGTCTTGCCAATTCACTTCTACGGATTCCTAAGGCTCTCTGTATCTCTACTAGCCTTTTATATTCATCCTTTTTTTCTTCTGCCTTTCCCTGTAAGTTTGCTGTAACATCTCTCGACCTTTTGATCAGTCCTGCAGATCGCTTTGGTTTACGAATCTCCGCTAGATTTATACCGAACCCCTTACAGATCGGTGCTAGATAAGTATGAATCGTGGCAGCAGAATAACACTCACGTTCCAGATACTGCTCATAACCTTGAATAAAATCTATCCTTTTTCCTTCTGGAATATCATCGATATACTTAATTCCTTGTTTTTCTGCATATTCTACGAATCGCTTTATACATCGCATATATGTTTTCTCACTATGATGATCGACTATGTTTGATAGAGATTCTTTCTTTGCTGCACTTTTAATTGTTTGTTTTCTCATGTTTCTTACTCCTTTAGGAATGGACAATTAGTTACATCACTGCTCGATTTCAGATTTTTGTTGAACCACATCTCAGTCTTTTTTGAATAGCTTAACGTGCTATTAGGAAGCATTCTCGAATCGATGTTAACGGAATCGAACCGCCCATTCGCTCACCAACGAATGTTATCCGCAAAATGCCTTGATTAGATGCAAAAACCACTTTGGCAAGGGAATTTACCCCATTTATGGAATCAAATTAACCCTACTTAATTTGCAAAATCTAGATTTTTCAGCCTCCAAATTATCGCTGAAAATCTGTCGCTAATTGGTTATTCTCTATTCTGCGAATAAAGAATAACCATTAGCTCTGGTGTATCGCAGTTTTCACAAGGTTCTGCAACCTCTTTTGCATGATTATTAACCGCCAGTCATGCTCTGACTACTCCGTTTTCTGCTCCTTTCCTCGGTCAATGATCCATCCTTTTGCACCCAAAAATGGGTACAAAAAAATGGACCAAAGACAATCGTCTTGCTCCATTCCAATTACAATCGGCATATTCCATGCCTATAAAATTTTCCCTAAAATAAAAAAATATCAATCCACAAAGTATGTCCGTCATTCGGAATCCAATTGTAAATCAATACTGCGTTATTATACCACAGAATGGAACAATTGAAAAGATTCAGTTTTCACTTGCTCTATTCGTCTATCACATCATACTAAATATGACAGATGGCATAATTGATAATTTTCATTCTAATTTTTGGAATGAAAAAACCAGATCATAAGATTCTGATCTGGTTACATTTACATCCATGTTTCTATTTTTTTGATCCTACAAAAAGTCCCACTACACCTATAGGCTTGGGAATCTAATAAAAATACAAGATTATTGTACGACATTTACCCAATATCGTCAATCAATTTATGCAATTGATCCGCATAATCGAATCCATAATCTTGCATTGCAATCTGTTCCAGTCGAGCCATTGTTTTGCGGAACTCCCAACGCTCTTCTTCCGTTTTTGCCGTTTCAAATTCCAAAATTGCCTGTCTATACTCTCGTTCAATATAATCCTTATCCACCATAGTCTCTGCTTCTTTCTCATTATCCTTTGCATCCCACCAACGATATACTGTCGGCTTACTTATTCCCGTTTCCCTTATACAATCAGCTTTCCGTCCATCAGGATGCTTTACTCTCCATTCCTGGACAATTATTCTTTGTTGACTACTCCCCTTTGGTCTGCCGTTACCATCTCTCCAATTCTTATTTCCATTTATTTCATCACGCACAAAATTCATTAACTTTACATGTTCCGATTGCGTTCGACCATTCCGTTTTGCACCATCTGGCATACGTATTCCTGTCCTACGTTCGATCTCTTTTTTCGTCATCCTTGCAAATTTTGAGCTATAAAACTTTGATGCATCTTTGATGTCCTGTGCCTTAAATTCATTTCCATCACGCACAGTCAGTCCGTTATACATATCAAGCAGATTCATCGCATCCGCATCGACCAATTCCTTTGCTAGCATACACTTTTGAGCGTATACATACAGCATGGATATGCAGTGATAGCGGTTACCATCCTTGACATTATCAAGATTCTGAATCTGACGATACCACCAATCATATAATGCACGATTACAATGCCATTGATTTGGCGGTTCTTTGTCGATGATCCGACGCTGATACCAGTCTGGATACCTCAGTTGGCACTCTGCCAACGTATAATGTTCTCCGTCCGCCCATTCCCAGGAAGAATAATCCGGATTTTCCGGACATTTGAACTCCTCGCTGACAAACCGATTCAGATATTCGATCGTTACAGGTGGACCAGTCCGAAACGCACGTACTAAATATCGTTCTGGACTCTTATAGTTATGTGCCAATTTCGTACAGCTTCCGACCATGCGAAACGCTTGATAAATTCCTTGATGCTGTCGCTCTTTGATCGGGTACGTTGACGTTTCCTTGTTCCACACCCAGTCGGTTAATCCATGTTTCAGATTCTGCAAGTGCTGCGTTACGTTCGGATACAATGGTACAGGATTTTCAAAAATATAATAGATATGTACCCCGTTTCCACTGTTCACCACATATGTTGGTCTTGGAATCTTCTCTAACTGTTCTACCCATCCAAAGAAATTTTGCAGCTGTCGCAGTCCGACACCGTCCAGATCAATAATAAAACCATGACATCGAAACGCATTTTTCGCCAATTTTCGACGTCCAGAGTAGCTACAGCAAGAACATAATGCCAGATCATTTTTTTGTGTCAACGCAAGTGATTCTTCAAAGTGATCCGAGTACACGACCTCGTTATGGAAGAACGCTACTTTTTTCTGTTCCTTTTCGGAATACTCAGCAGTACGATACGTAAAGATCGGATTACTGAACCTACGGAATGGATCATACTTACGTTCCATCGTATCAAATGGAAAGATAGATTGGTAAAAGTCAGATGCTGTGACTTCTGGATATTCACTAACTAAATACCGATTCTTTTCCCTATAATCTTGTAGTGACATAAGACTGTGCTACCTCCGTCCAGTCGGGGAACAGGTGGCGACACCCCGCCCCAAGGGCTCCCCTCGCTCGCTATATTATCAATGAATTTTCTTTTACCTTTTGCTCCTTAAATATAACAGACTTCCAATGATGAGATAAGACTGGTAAGTCTGTTGACTACGTCGGGGAACAGGTGGCGACACCCCGCCCCAAGGGCTCCCCTCGCTCGCTATATT
>CAUHML010000230.1 GCA_959606905.1 uncultured Bacteroides sp.
TTTTTGAAATGAAAGTTTCGGGAAAATACTCCAATCAGGAAATAGCCGATAAACTTAATCTTTCGATCAATACAATTAAATTTCAATATAGCCAATCTTTGAAGCAGATTCGCGCGACAGTGGGAGAGCTTAGCTTGTTGTTGCTTTATTGTATGATGTAGTTTTATCACTTTTTGCTGATATGGAACGTTCTTTTGAATTAACACGGTTTAACGTAGTCTGTATAATACTTTTTTGTAACAGTGTGTATTACTAATAGATATTGAAATATGAAATCAAAAAAGAAACATACAAATCAGGACTTTGAAGTAGTTGACGGCATCGGGAAATATATGGATGACGACATTCAGAGGATAATAGAAGGCAAACAGCTCGAATTGGGCGACAGAGAATTGCCTCCTTTTGATGAATATCGCATTTATAAGAATATTCAGGAAGCCGTGATGCGGGAAGAAAAACGAAAGAACAGGAGAATAAGGATGCCATTGTTCTTTAAGTGGACGGTAGCTTGTGCAATTGTTTTGCTAGTGATAGGTGTAGGATATAATTTCTATCAAAGTCATAGTGAGGCAAACCTTGTTTATCGGGAGGTCTGTGCTGTAAGGGGTGAGAAGCTACTCGTATTACTTCCTGATGGTAGCCGGGTGTGGTTAAATGCCGATTCTAAATTGACTTATCCGGAACAGTTTGCAAAATACAACAGGAATGTTACGCTGGAAGGAGAGGCTTATTTTGAGATAGCAGAAAACAAGAAATCCCCTTTTCAGGTGCTTGCCGAGAATGTGAAAATACAAGTGACGGGAACGTGTTTCAATGTAAAAGCATACGCTTCGGATAAGGTAATTAAAACTACACTCGACGAAGGAAGTATAAATATCGGGCATGTGCAAAGCCGCAGGCCTATGCAGCAAATGCTTCCCGGACAAACTGCAGTTTATGAGAAAAGGAGTAATGTAATAAAAATAAAAACTGATAGATATCACGATGATGCTTCGAGTTGGAAGAGTAACCGGCTTATTTTCAGAAATGCATCATTGAAAGAGGTGCTTACAACACTCTCGCGTCATTTTGATATAGAGATTACAGTTAAAAACGAAAAGATTGCTTCGTTTACGTACAACTTCGTTTGTAAAGGGAACGACCTGAACTATGTGTTGGAGGTGATGCAATCCATAACACCGGTTAGCTTTAAAAAAATATCAGAATATACATATACCGTTGAATAAGTAAACTTAATCTAATAATAAAAACAAATTTATGAAAGCACTTTTAAAGCCCATTGTATGGGTATGCCTTTTCTTCTTTGCGTATCAAAGTACGTATGCGCAGGCTCTTAAAATAATGAGCTATAATTGCCGGATGTCCGGACAGATGACTGGTTACTCGGTGAAGGAGTATGCTGTATTTATCAGGAAATACAATCCGGATGTTGTAATGTTGCAAGAGATAGATTACAACACAAAAAGGAATAAAAATCAAGATTTCACCACTCAACTGGCTGCGGAGTTGGGATTGTTTTCCGTATTCGGGAAAGCGATGGATACTGGTGGTGGAGAATATGGAGTAGCTATCCTTTCAAAATATCCTTTTGTTTATATCAATAACAAAACTTTTGAAGGGATAGACGGAGCCAAAGAACCCCGGACGCTATTATATGTAGATATTCAGGAACCGGGAACTTCAGACGTAATCAGGATAGGAACGACTCACCTGGATCATTCGACAGACCTGATAAGGAGTGCGATGGCCGAACAGATTAATGAGCGGATTGGTACGGGAGATACCCCGACACTGCTGGGGGGAGATTTTAATGCCCGGACCGACTCTAATGTGATTTGTGAGGTAATGAAGAATTGGCAGAGAATCTGCGATGATACATTCACCTATCCGGCAGATCAGCCGACAATCAAGATTGATTATATATTCGGACTTCCACAGAATAAGTGGAAAGTGAAGTCGTTTAAAGTTTTATCTAATCCGGAAGTTTCTGACCACAGGGCTTTGTTTGCTGAAGTTGAATTTGTAAAATGAATGAAAAATGAAATCAAACTATCTATATCTGCTATTTATATGTGTTATTTCTTGCCTGTTTGTTTCGTGTAGTGACGAGGATAATAAGGGAGAAGAAGTTCCGGAATGGAACCGGTTCAGAACAACGAATGTCTTGGTTTATGCGCATTTGTCTGAGCAAAATTTATTTAGCTCTTGTAGTTATAAAGAGGTGGCGTCATCTATCAGAAATACTACTCATTCAGTGGCATTGTTGGACAGGACAAATGCTGTCTATGGACAAACCGCAATCATAAATACGGGTACGGAGGCTGCTAGAGAGAGTAAGAAAGTGCCGGTGTTTGTGCCTGTCAGCTATAATAGCGAAGAAAAAAAGATAATCGGTAGTACAGTGCTTTTTCCTTCCACTATTTCCGAGATGACGCAATATGAAGTGGAAAACGATTGCAGATATCTTGAAACAAAAACAGAAGCAGTGAACGGAATAGATATGCTCTTCTGTTCTGTATCATTGAACAGCGAAGACTTGATAGCTCCGGCTGTCGACATTTTCAAGAAAAAAGTAAGTGAACAGACTGTTCTGGTAGGCACTGTCAGGCGTGCACTGTTGTCCAATCTTGAGTCGGAAATTACTTCTAATTTAACTTCTGGTACCTATTCTTTCGTAGAAGTGGAAAATAGAAATAGAGACTCCGAGTATTGTATATTTGTCCTGACTTCACATAAATGGGCTTTTAGGGGGGTAACCGAAACAAGTGTAAGCGGAGATTTACATTGTTTTCAATTACAAATCGAATCTTTAAAATAAAAAATGAACGGTCATGAAGCAATATATCAAAAATATAATGATCCTGATACTTGCCCTTCCATGGGGTTTGTTGTTGACAAATTGTAGTGATAGTAAGTCTGATTATTCGGACGACAACGCGTATCCGCCACCTACTGTAGAACTCACTTCTCCTTCCGAGATAGATGTGGTGGAGTATAACTCGACGGTGACTGTATCTGCCAGAAGTTTCTCTGCTGTGGGTATACACAGTATATATGCTACCTTGTTGAAGATGGATGAGAATGGAGAATATGAAGAGATAAACGCGACTGAACGTCAACGTTTAAAGATAGATACTTTGCAAACTGATATGACACTTGAATTTGACTTGAATGTCAAGGTCAATACGCGTGAAGCAGCCGGGATACTGGTAACATCAACGGACGTTTTGACAAAAACGGCACAAAAGGTAATACCTATTAAAAAGATAACTAAACTTCCATCCCAGATATTCACAGAACCATCAGATTTCCCTGTTTTAGTACCCGATGAAGAGGTTTCTCTGTCTGTAGTGATTCGTTCTGCCGTGGGTATTAAGTCTGTAAAACATACGTTGTGTAATAAAGTACTGGGTGACCTGAAGGAATATACGACTATTCCGGTGTCAGGCAATCCGTTGGAAATGGAATTTATCCTGAAAACTGTCGTAGACAATAAAGATACCAATGGAATCAAGATTGTGGTGGAAGATATAGAGGGAGGAAGAGAGGAAAAAATTATCAATATCGAAGGTCTTGAGGGGGTTGACAATAATGTTGCGCTTGTTTTCAACAATATAGAAATGGCACCCGAATGGGAACATTCAACAGAACCGGATCAACCTTATATTTTCTCCATAGAGGGAATAATGATACAAGGTGTGCAAAAGCATGTATTAAGCCTGAAGGAAATTAAAGGATATGGCTCAAAGGCAAACGGCGTAGACTTTGCTTTCATCAATATATGGAGAAATCCAAGCTTTGTTGCCGTTAAAAACAGAGGTTTCTCTTATGTTAGTGCGTCAAGAATTAATGGAGGGCCGATAGGGAGAGCTTACGATGTGAATGACTGGATCAAACCGGCAGGTGTTGCTACCAACAAAACGTTGTTTACTCTTATACCTGATGATAAGGTTACTGATCTTGGTATTGATGTGATGATGGCGAACGCGGCTTCGGACGTCAAGACTTTTGAGGCGTTGAATGTATTGGAAAGTATAGCTAAAGGAGGTGCCGATATGTTAATGCAAAGAGTCAATGCGTCTGATGGATATCCGAATGATCCTTGTAGTTTGCAGATAAAAGACGGTTCTTATATTGCCTTTGTTACTGCGGCGGGCAAATACGGTGTCATTCATGTTATTGAAGCCGCAAACGATATGGATGCATTAGTTGCCGGAGGATGTAAAATAGCTACTCCTACAGGAGTGGTAGGAAGCCAGGGGCCAGCCTATTCGGGAGCTGGCATAACCGGACTCACTTATGACGGTGTGGCATTACTCTATGGACGTACCTGTAAGTTGAAAATTGTGGTTCAGAAGTAAGGTTGTTATAAATTAAGGAATAAAGAACAATACATTTATATTTTGATGTAAAAGTAAAGAAAGGTCGGCTCATAAAAGAAAATGAGTCGGCCTTGTTTTTAGATGTTTCTTTAAATATTGGTTATAATAGTTTTGATGTTATCTCATTAATTTGCGTATCAAA
>CAUHML010000231.1 GCA_959606905.1 uncultured Bacteroides sp.
GTTGTGTCTGGATGCGTCCCCTGTATAAAATCGTTCAAAGAGGCGGGCGGGATTTATTTCGGTTTTGCTATTGATCGGATTTTCAATCGTGAAAATAGCCCTATTTTCTCTTGCCTGCTTTAAGCTCATTTTTATATCGCCGGATGAATAACGTATCGCATTTGTCAGAAGATTTTGTAAAATCCTTTCCACCATGCTGTAATCAGAATTGAGATAGACAGAATGGGACGGCAAATCAATTTCAGGAGATAAATTTTTTGCTTCCAATGCAGGAGCATTCTCTGAGATAAGATTCATCAGCAAATTAGACAGGTTAAAATCTTCTCGCCGGGGTGTTATCTGCTCGGCATCCAAAATAGACAGGTCATAAAAAGTCTGTACCAATTCTTTCATTCTTTCTGCTTTGTGAAAAATGGTTTCTATTCGCTGTGCCTGCCTGTCTGTCAGAGTTTCTTTTCTTAATAGCTGTAAATGTCCGAGTATAACGGTCAATGGTGTCCGCAGGTCATGTGAAATATTTGCAATCGACTCCTTCAGATAGTTCTCGTGGCGTAGCGTACTGGCAATCAACTGCCTTTGATTATCGTTATACTGGTTTAGTATTCCTGCCAGTTGTTCCAAATCTTTGTCAATTAAAGAGATGTCCAGCATTTTCTCGGATTTGCCATTTACCAATTCAGCTATCTGTTTTGATAGATTGCGGATTTGCCGTTTCGTTTGTAGATATTTGAATAGCAAGATAAGCAACAGCAAAAATACAATCAGTAGCAGTAGCTCTATTTTAGACACCTCCCTCTTTCCGTTTTCTAATTGAAATCTATTTTAATTCACATTTCCGAAAGCTGCACCATGATAAAATCAACAGCGCAACGACCCAAACAATTCCAATCAAAATCGGGAATGGCTGGAATATTGCTGGGCTGGTAACTGCTTCTCTTATTTGATAAGTCGGCAAAAAAGCTACTGGAAATTTTAGCATCATTCCATAGCCCAGATAAAGACTAAGTACAAAAGTCGTAACAGCGGTAACAGCAATCGCTTTCGCAGAACTACGCAGGGAAAAACATATCCAGATTGCAATAAAAAAGGTGGCGCTGTTCAAAAGCAAGGAATATAAAACTGCCTTCACAGCTTGATAAATAAAGCTCCCTCCGTCAAAAAATCCAAATCTGGAAAATTCTCTTATACACCCGGCAATGGGATAAACAAGAGCCATGACGTTAAATGCAATCAAATATGTAATTACCTTTGAAAAGAAGATTGCTTTTCTGGAATGGCCCGCAGTTATTTCAAGATCGACTGTCCGGCAGGAAAATTCCTGTCCTAAAATCAAAGCTAAAATACTGGACATCAGAATGAGCAGAAAGGTAGAATCATAGACCATCCCATTGAAAATATCTGCGAGGGAAGTAGCAGCCCCGCCGGTTGGCCCTATAACTTCCGGGACATAAGTTTCTGCGGTAAAAAAGCCAATTAGAAAGATGCCGACCACGCCACACCAATACAAGAAATTATGAGATAATTGATATCTTTCCATTTTTAATAGATTCCTCATTTCGACACCTCCCTGTCACTTCAAATCAGAACGCCTAAATCCCCAATAAGCGCCAAAATATAAAATGAATATCCACAAAAAATCTGTGAGAACAAACTGCGCCATTGACGGAGTAAATTGTTGTAGTGCAATCAGCCGGAGCTGTCCCATTGGCAACATTCTTGAAATAGAGAGTGCCTGATCTCCATTCATCAAAAAAATCATCAAGAAAAAAAGAACCATCGGGACAGCTAAAGTTTTTCCTATATCACGAAACAGAAAAGCAAAGAAAAACGGCAACAGGCACATTGCAAATAAAGAAACAACCACAAGCAAAACGGTATAGAGATTGCCGCTAATACTCACGAAATTTTCTTTGAAGCAAAGCCCGCCAATCAATCCATGTACCAGTAATGGTAAAGCTAAAATCGTCATACAGGCTATTTGATAGGCTGCCAGTTTTGCAAGTAATATCTGTCCTCGGTTATGGCCTGCATTGATATAGGATTGCAGTGTTCTTTGTCCAAAGTCATTTCCAACAAACAACGCGGAAAAGACGATTGCCAGAAAATAGAGAATAGGCACATTATATAACGATGCAAAGAATAAACTGGATGTTTCTCCAATACTGTCTAACAACAGCACACTGCTCAAAAAAAGATTAAACGCCACAATCCCCCAAAAGTACCGGCTATGAAACAATTTATAAAACTCAGCATTTAGGAGATTTAACATTTTCTGAACCTCCTATCTTGCTTAAAAAGTAATCTTCCAGTGTATCGCCGGATACAGAAAGCCCTGTAACGAGGATATGCTCATCCGACAAAACAGCCGCTACTTTTTCCAAATCATCAAGATAATCGTACAGGCGAATTGTCCCATCGGGCAGCAACTTGAAATTTTCTGTATGAAGTTTTTCTTCCAATACAAGCAGCGCCT
Organism: uncultured Bacteroides sp.; assembly: GCA_959606905.1. Next base: position 2,474 of record CAUHML010000231.1, read on the forward strand.
TTTGCGGGTCGGTAGCCTTGATTGCAATATGCCGTTTACAGCGTTCATTCAATTCCTGATCGGAGATTTCTTCAATGATTTTCCCTTTGTCAATTAAAATAAATTCTGTTGCGGTTTGGTATAGTTCCTCTAAAATATGGCTGGACACCAAAATTGTCATGCCATATTCTTTGTTCAAGGATTTCAGCAAATTCCTGACTTCAACAATCCCGGCAGGGTCAAGTCCGTTGATCGGTTCGTCGAGAATTAAAAATTCTGGCGTGTTCAAGAGAGCGATTGCAATTCCCAGCCGTTGCCTCATACCCAAAGAAAAATTACGAACACTCTTTTTGCCAGTGTCCTTTAAGCCAACCATATTCAAAGTCTTTTCAATCACTGCTTTATCGGGGATGCCGCGTTGGATGCGTTGTATCTCCATATTTTGATAAGCTGTCATGGCCGGAAAGAGTGCAGGTGTTTCAATCATGCAGCCAATCCGCTTTCTCTGTTCCTGCAAATCTTTTGCCGAACTCTTTCCCCATAAGTCTAAAGTACCGCTGGTCTGGAAAGCCAGCCCTGTAACCAATCGCAGAAAAGTAGTTTTACCTGCTCCGTTCTGACCGATAAAACCGTAGATTTTCCCTTTCTCAATTTGCAAGTCAATATGATCTAAGGCAACAGTATGCCGGTATTTTTTTGTCAGACTATGTGTCTGTAAAATGATGGAACTCATGTTATCAACCTCCTTTATGATTGATTGTAAGAGGCAATCATAAAGAATTTCTTAAATCCAAACAGAAATCTCTAAAAAATGTCTAAAGCCAGAGGTCTAATCTCTGGCTTTGTGTAAACGGTATCCAATACCCCAAACAGTATCAATAAAGTCCTTGTCCGGGCAAACGGCTTTTAATTTGTTACGGAGATTACTTATATGAACATTTAATGTGTTATCCTCACTGATATACTCGGTGTTCCAAACACTTTGAAATAAATTTGCTTTTGAGAATATTTTATCCGGGTATTTCATCAGCAACTCTAAAATTGCAAATTCTTTTGCCGTCAAAGTCAATTCGCTGCCTTGCAAAAAGGCGGTATTATCGTTCAAATCCAAAATCAAATCGCCATGACGTAAATAGGTAGGAGTATCTTTTTGAAACTGCACTCGACGGAGATTACTTTCAATTCTGGCCAGAACTTCCTCCATATCAAACGGTTTTGTAATATAATCATCTGCACCGAGACGCAGTAAATCTATTTTGTTTTGCGTTGTTCCTTTGGCGGAAATAATGATGATTGGAACCGTAGAACATTCTCTTACCGCTGTAAGTACGGTATCACCATTTCGATATGGAAGCATAATATCAAGCAAAATCAAGTCGATATTATTTTCCCGCAGGCAATCCAATACATGAAGCCCGTCATATTGGCAAAAAACTTCATATCCATTTTCCTGCAAAAATTCAGCTAATAACTTGCTGATTTCCAAATCATCCTCAACCAACAGAATTTTCATTTTCGTTTTTCACCTGCTTTTTATATCGTCTATCGGCGGGTTTGTCTGTTTCCTTGGGGATCAACCAAACACCGGCCATTTTCACAGCGCCGGGAATACGACCCTCGACGCAGTAATAGTTGACTTGACGGGACGAAACGCCCCATTTCTCGCTTGCCTCTTTGAGTGTCATATAGTCCATATTTGCACCTCCGACAACATTTTTCATTATATTTCATTTGCTCGAAGGACGCAAGACAGGAAATATGTCGGAAGTGTAAAAAACAAACAGAGGCCGCGAGTAGCAGCCTCCGCTTGCAAAAACTATTGATAAATCAGCTCTGTAAGAATAACTTCCTCCACCTGCGCTTTCAGCGTGTTCATCAGCCCCACCCAGCGCATAGGGTCACGGGCTTTCAGTTCCTCGGTGACACCTGTCGCCTCCATCATGCGGGGCAGCATGGCGTCCATCCGTTCACGCGCCGCCCGGTCAATCTCCAACAGGTGCGGGTACAGCTTTTCATTCAAAATCAAGCTGCTGTAAAGGCCGGGCCGGTGTTCCTTCAGGTAGCGTTGCCG
>CAUHML010000232.1 GCA_959606905.1 uncultured Bacteroides sp.
ATATGGACGATAACCTGTGTATCGAGTACGAAAGCGGTAAGTGCTGGCACTATAACGAGAAAGGAGAATGGTGGTAATGAATAAAATTGAAATTTTAAAATTCGACAAGAATTGACGATGATCGACATGGGAGGACATTAAGATGTGTGATGTAATGGAAAGAGCGGTAAATAAAGGCAAAGAGGAAGTTCGTAAAGAAGAAAGAATCAATTCAATAAAGATTTTAGTATCTTCGCTTGAAGAGTTCGGCATTTCAAGTGAAGCTATTATTGAAAAAGTTATGGAAAAATTCAATTTTTCTCGTGACGAAGCAACAAAGTATGTGAATAAGTAAACGTTGTGTTCACCATGAACATAACTTATAACGAAGCAGAAGCGTCCGAAAGGGCGCTTTTTTCGTGCGAGAAAGAGAGCTACGCAGTAATTGTTTACTCTAACATTTATGGTAGAGTAAACAGTTACGACGAACAATAAGTGCATATCTTGAAAAAGATTTTTGTTATCCGAAATGTATTCAGACATGTTATAAGTGTCAAAATTAGAAGAAAGGAGAACAGGGAAATGCGAGACGTGAATACGTCAAAAAGGAACAAGAAGAAAAGCTTAATTCTGCAAGGAATTAAACCGCACAGAGCTAAAAGTGCAATAGCTTATGGAGGCTAAAAACAAGCGAAAATAAGTAGCTAATATCCTTAAAGTAACCCAATAATTGGGCGAAATCATTTTAAACATCAAAACATCAAAATCAAATAGAAAGGAGGTTTTTGCATGGAAAAGAAAGGTAAGAAAATAAAATTAAAAAAACAATTCAATGACATACTGTTCAACCTGTACAAGCAGGGGCATGGACTTCCAAAGCATAAAAACGAGCATAATTCAACACCGTTGATTCACTCGGATAGCACGCATGAGACATATCAGGCAAATTGCAGAAGATTTGCCAAGTTTTGCTACGAACAGGGCGTTAAATACGATATGAACGAGGCATTTAAATTGATACCTGCTTACGGTCGAAAGCTGGAGAGTGAGGGAAAATCTGCATGGACTGTCTATACGTCTATATGTGCCATAGCAAAGGCTTACGGAGTGTCTACGGAATCACTAGGGTATAAGCCACCTAAGCGCGAACGCGCAAGCATTAAACGGTCAAGATATGCCACCGAAATGGATAAGCATTTTTCAGTCGAGAACAATAAGAACCTTATTACATTTTGCCAATGCTTTGGATTTCGCAGGCGTGAAATAGCGTCCTTGACGGGCGATAAAATGAAACGCAATGAAAATGGGGTTCTGTTCGTTCGCGTGCAAAACGGCAAGGGTGGCAAGAAGCGTTGGGCAATGTTTTGTGGCACTCCGAAAGAGGAGAAGCTTATTGTGGATCTGATGACGCAGGCATCTTCCACAAAAGTCTTCTCACATATCCACTCTAAAGCCGATATACACGGTTATAGAGCCGTTTACGCAAGCAAGCTATATAAAAGGTATGCTAGACCGATAGAAAGCCTTGAAAGGGCTGAAAAATACATCTGTCGCAAGGATAAAGCAGGAATTGTATATGACAGAAGAGCAATGAAAATTGTAAGCAAGCAACTTGGACATAACCGCATTTCTGTTATAGCAAGTGACTATCTTCACAATGTTTAAAAGCCTTGTAAATAGGGCATTTATGTGATACATTGTACATGTACACGACGAGTACAGTACAATGTACATAAAGGAGCGAAAAACATTGAAAATATCGGAGTTTTTGCAAGGTCGAAGCGTTGCAAGACAGGCAGTGACAAGGTATATCAATCGGCATGATGAAATATTCAAAAATCATGTAAAAAAAGACGGCAAGGAGCTTGATTTGGATATGGTGGCAATCGAAGCCTTAGAAAAGGCTTACCCACTAGAAATGCCTGTAAATATCATTAATGGAGTTCCGAAAGAGTCTTTCATAAAAATCCAAAACGAGTTGATTATGAGCCAAAAGAAAGTGGAAAGCCTGCAAGGTCAGCTTTTGGACGTTCAGGAACAAATAGCAGCAGCAAAGGCACAGAAGCTGTTACTGGAAGATAAAACCAATCAGGTTTCAGAGCTGAAAGAGCAGATCGATTTGAAAAATGATGAAATCGAAAATCTAAAAGAACAGCTTTCGGAAGAAAAGTCGAAAGGATTTTTTGCAAAAATATTTGGACACAAATAAAAAAGGTGGAAAAAATATATTGTTAATATAACGACCTCTTATGTGACTATAAAAGATACGTATTAATTTGACAAAAAGTATACGTATCTTTTAAAATCAAAAAAAGGTAAAAAAAATTCATTGTTAATATAACGCCCCCTTATGACCCTTGAGGGGTCTAAAAACCGCTTTTCGCGCACTGTATAAAACAGAGGTTTTAAGGTGGAGTCTACTACACCTCCCCTCTGTTTTACGAGGGTGAATTGAGCAAAGCGAGAGAGGGGGGCGGAACCCCCCCCTTGCGCGAGAGGGTTACCAGGGGGAGAGTTTTGAAAGGAGTGATTGCATGGGTTATTCAAAGTTGTCTTATGATGATATGGTAGAACATCCAGAAATTTGGAGGATTGAAAAGGAACTTGTTTCTCCAGCGTGGGCAGAAGAAATATCAGAGCTAGGATATAAGGGAGTGTGGGCGGTTGACTTCTACAATGATGTGTTTGGAGAACACTTAGAGCCATCACGTATGCCTGAAGATTATCAAACAGGCGAGTATGGGGCGATTGCCTTAGAAATCTTTGATGAATTCACAAAAGATAAAAAGGGACGAAAGAAGCGTAAAGTCCATAGATACACGATTACAGATGGATGTATGGAACTGTTTGATTTGATAGATGAGAGCGACAACTTCGTACTGATCGCCCCAGTAGCTTACGCAGGAAAACAGAGGACGAATGAAAATGCAAGGTTTCTGTTTGCACTTTGTGTAGAAATTGACGATATCAACCCCAAGAATGGAATCAACGAACTTTTCTATACCTTTGAGCGTGTTAACCGCCCTGTACCAAAGCCAACATATATTGTATGTAGCGGTAATGGGGTGCACCTGTATTATGTGTTTGAGCGCCCAATACCGTTGTTTAAGAACATCTTCGAGCAGTTCACAGAAGCAAAAACGTATATGACAAAACAGCTATGGTCTGCGCAGATTTCAAACGCACATGACAAAATTCAGTATGAGTCTGTATGTCAGCCGTTTCGAGCTGTAGGAACATCAGGAAAAGACAAGCATAAAATTGCTTTAGCATTTGAAACAGGTCCAAAATTGACGATAGAGGACTTCAATGCAAGGTTGCCAAAGAAATATGCGATAAACAAGATATACAAGTCAGAATTGACCAAAAAACAGGCACAGGAGCTTTATCCTGAATGGTATCAGCGAATAGTTGTTGAAAAGGGAGAGAGGGGGCACTGGAACCGCCACGAGGGGATATACCACAACTGGATTGAAAAGTGTTATGAGGGCACGGAAGTAAATCATAGATATTACTGCCTCGAAAATCTGTGTTCTCTTGCTGTTCAATGTCAGATTGCACCTGAACAGGTTGAAAAGGACGTAAGAGAGCTTGCTGAATATTTTGAAACACTGACAAACAAAGATGATAATCACTTCACGGAGTATGATATAGCGTGTGCGATGAGAACCTACGAAGAGCCTACAGAATCAGCTTACAGGCGAAGAATTGAATTTATCAGCGAAAAAACGAATATACCATTGCAAAGGGCAAAAAGAAATGGACGAAAACGAGTCGAACATGTTAAGTTAATGAACTATATTCGTGATGAAATTAATAATAATAAAAACTGGCGTGACGGAAACGGTCGCAAACCAAAAGCTGATATTGTCAAAGAGTGGCGTTTGGCACATCCTGAAGGCAGGAAAGCAGACTGTATTAGAGATACAGGCTTGAGCAAACCAACAGTTTATAAATGGTGGGAATAATAGCTTTACAAGTGTGTATATAGTGTGTATAATATACACATAGAAAAGAGGCGGACAACATGGCAAAGAAACGAGTAAACATCACGATTACAGATGAAACAAAGGAGCGTATTTTACAGTATGCCCAGGAGAACCATTTACAAGGCGGATTGAGCGGCGCCATTGAGCATATCGCATGGCAGGTACTAAAAGTCAAGAATGCACAATCAAAAGGGCAAACAAGCAATAAGTGGCATACCGTAATCAAAGGAACAAAGACAATCGATGAGTATGAGAAAAAGCTATTGTTTATGAATCAGAAAGCTACAGAGTTTTATAGCAGACACAAAGAAGCCGTTGAGGATTGGAAAGAGGGCGAACCAGTGAAAGTGTGGTTCGATATGGACGATAACCTGTGTATCGAGTACGAAAGCGGTAAGTGCTGGCACTATAA
>CAUHML010000233.1 GCA_959606905.1 uncultured Bacteroides sp.
GCCATGAAGATTATCTCCGGCTATACGGTTTCCTTCCGATAGTTTTCCCTCAAAAAACAACTTTCTGAGCTGGTTCATTTTCTCCCGTCCGAAAGGTTTGTTCTGGTTCTCATTGTACTGGCCGGACCACATTGTCGATTCATTCAATGCCAGTTTCTCTTCCTCTATTCCACCATAAGTCATAGCTCCCAAACGCCCATTACCGATAGGTAAAGATTCCATCCAAACTTTTGCCGGTTGGGCATACCACAATTCTGTAGTTTCACAGGAATCAGTTGCACTCTGGCATCCGGAAAGGGCCAAAGCCATTGCTGCTAAATAAGTCTTAAAATGTTTCATATTTTTCATGATTAATAGTTTCTTCTGAAACAAAAGTAGATATACCTCTCCCATTAGGTAGAGAAAAACTCGCCATTTTTAGACTCTTTTGCTTCAATCGTAACCTATAAAAGGGAGTTATTCAACATTTAGAAATCTTTCCCGGCACAAATTCCAACACTTCACCATTTGTTATCATTTTCCCGGTGAGGCAGTCATAACAAACTCCAATATTCCGCCCTTCATGATATCCTGATGAGTAATATAATTCTTCGTATATTTTTCACCATTCAGTTTCATGGAACAGATATAAACCTCATTGTCCTCCTTACGCGGAGCTTTTACCGTAAAAGTCTTTCTACCGGGTAACTGAATGACAGCTTCTTCCAACATAGGAGTACCAATAACGTACTCCCCACTTACCGGATTTACCGGATAAAAGCCAAGTGCTCCAAACACATACCAAGCAGACATCTCTCCACAATCATCATTTCCGGCATAACCTGAAGAAGAATCGTTATACAGTTCATTCATGATATACGCCACGTATTTCTGTGTTTTCCAAGGTTCCCCCGCACAAGCATACAGATAAGCCACATGATGACTCGGTTCATTACCATGCGCATACTGTCCTACAAAACCGGAAGCATTGTCATTCAATGCACCACTTTGGTAGCTAACCGTAAAGAATGTATCCAACTTTGCGACAAAGGCTTTGTTCCCCCCTGTCAGTGAAATCAAATCGGGGATATTCTGGGGTACATACCAAAAGTATTGCCAAGCATTCCCTTCAGTAAAAGGATAACCTCCATTCGCCCCATACTTATAAGGGTCAAATGGCTCAATCCACTCACCCTTATCATTCTTAGGCTGGAAGAACCCGGTTTTAGAATTGAACAAATTCCGATAGAAAGCAGATCGTTTCATAAAATGATTATAATCCTTTTCTTTTCCCAATCGCTTAGCCAACTGTGCGACACACCAATCATCAAAAGCCTGCTCCAAAGTAATAGAAACAGATTGTGTCTGAATATTCTCCGGCATATATCCATATTTCTCCCATACTTCAAAAGGAGAGTTCGGATGAGACACGATAGAACTATTAAAAACCGCTTCATAGGCTTTCTCTTCATCCACCCCGGCAACACCCTTCAGAACAGCATCCACAATGACAGGAATGGAGTGGTTGCCAATCATACAATAATTATCCTGTCCCCATAATTGCCATACAGGCAAATAGCCATAATAATCGTATTGCCTCATCATGCTCTTAACAAAATCGGGAATGCGGTGCGTGTGTATCAAAGTATAAAGTGGATGGGCGGCCCTGAAAGTATCCCATAAAGAAAAAGTAGAATAATGCACCTCCCCTTTTGCCACAGAACGAGTGACGTAATCGGATGCCATATATTCACCATTAACATCACTCATCGTATTGGGTTGTACCATAGTGTGATATAAAGCCGTATAAAAAATCTTTTTCTGCAAATCGGTACCTTGAATGATAATCTTCTTCAATTCTTTCTCCCAACTAGTTTCGGCAGCACGAGCAATATATTCAAAGTCCCATCCGGGGACCTCAGTTGCCATATTCAACCGGGCATTTTCAATGGAAACCGGAGATAAAGCGACTTTACATATCAATTCTTTATTCCACTTCTTATCGAAGCAAAACAATCCACGCAGTTCCGTACCATTAATGACAGGAGTATTCTCATACATCCGATTGCCATCATATAACTGATTGGATAGGACCGGTTGGGAAAATTCAAGATGAAAATAAATCTTTCTCAGCTTTGCCCATCCCGTAATAATACGATATCCCTCTACTACGGTAGGAGAAACCATGCGGAGTTGTGATTGAATAATCCGGCGGTTCCAACTCCCCTTATTTGCCGAGTGGTCCAAATCCAACCATAATTTCAACTGGTCACCATCAGAACAGGTATAGCGATGCACTCCTACGTGTACAGAAGCCGTCAACTCCGCTTGAATCTTCTCATCTTTCAATAATACCTGATAATAGCCCGGACGCGCCTGTTCGTGTTGATGAGTGAAAGTCGATTTCCTTTTATCACTGATGGTAGGGAATAGAAGTATATCTATAAAATCAGAAGCACCGGTTCCGCTTAAACGCGTATGACTGAAACCATAAATAATAGAATCATTATAATCATATCCTGAAGCTTGCGCCCAATCAGGAGCTTCACGAGTGTCGGGACTCAACTGCACCATACCAAAAGGAACAGTAGCTCCCGGATAATTATTCCCAGAAAGACTAGATTGAACAGCACCGGTTCCAATAAACGGATTAACCCAACGAGTAAGATTCTGGGCGCTAATACAATTTACAGAAAGAATAAAAGCAGCCAATAAATTAACAAGTCTTTTCATCATAGATTTAAGTTTCATTTATTGGCAAAATTAGTATATCCACGCTCCCCAAACAGATAAATTTTCGTCTATTTTAGCTTCATTTGCTTCATAAAGTCCGGTTTCTTAGCCTCATCACCACAAAATATTACAATTATCCCGTTTTATTCCAATTCATTTACCGCCAACAAGGACTACTCTAACATTTTCCAAATAAAACTTATAAATTCAGGAATGTTACCCCAATTATCATATTTTTTTTCACCTATTTTTCTATATTTGTGCATTATTCCATCACACAAACGTAAAGACAAATGGACCAAACCTTGCTAAAATACTGGAAAACCTGCCTTCAAGATGCAGAACGCAAAGCCATTGCTCCCAAAGGAGCACGAATCACCTTAAACATCGGTGATAAAATACTTAAATTCGTTCCTCTCAAAAGTATTCCTGTTATTTTCCCTGATTGGAAAGCAGAAGATAGCAATGAAAAACAAAAAGTAATGATTGCTCCTTGTATTCTTTTGCCCGAATTTGAAAACGGCTGGACTTCCCAATCAGAAAGACCGGAATATCCCTTTTTGATTACTGCCACCATGTTGCCTGACGGTAAACTAACCGTATGCGAGAACGAATCAGACAGAATTCCAATCTTTATTCGTAAATTTTTGGAACCCAATGCAGCCAATGACCGCACCATAACCTCTCTTCCAAAAGTAGACCGACTACTATCCGATTTCAATACAGAAATTACAGAATGGGAAACCTATTGGCGAGCATGCGAACAGCTTTTCAAAAAAGCAACCGGCAAAACTTTCAGAACGATGAATTACCATGACAATCCAGAAATCATTATCATAAAAGCCTCCGAACGTAATATGGCACAGCCCATAATCACACTATATGACAAGCTCTTAAAAGATAACGATACCACTCCGCATCCTTTGTTGAATTTATTGATACAGACCAAACCAACCAACGTTCTTCCCAGTCCAACCACCCGAAAAGTTTATTGCAACCGAGAACATTGGGCACAAATGAGTGGCGACTTCCCTTTGTCTGTATCTCAACGCGAAACACTGGCAATGTATACTACACCGGAATGTACTGATATTTTTGTCGTCAACGGCCCTCCGGGAACAGGAAAAACCACTTTCCTGCAAACAGTCATAGCAAACAGACTTGCCCATAATATCCTAAACAATCCGGAAGAACCGGAAATTATAGTTGCAAGTTCAGCTAATAATCAGGCGATCACCAATATCCTGAAAGATTTCAAAGCGGAAACAACTAATGACACGGCACATCCCCGGTTATCCAACCGCTGGCTACCCGAACTAGATACGTTAGGCTTATATCTGTCAGGAAAAAAAGAACTACAAGAACAATACAAAATGATGTTCAACCCCATGGGGGATGGATTTCCAGCAACATACGATACTCCCGAACGTCAAGAGGAATACAAAAACTTTTATCTACAATGTTTCAATAACTTTTTTGGAAAAGCCTATCAAGATGAAACAAAATGCCAACAATTCCTCCGTAAGGAAATGCAAGCTCTCCAAAAAAAGATTATCTTCTGTATCCAAGCTGCCGAAACAACAGAATATGGAAACCGGAAGGAAAACAATATATTACAGAAGTTTATCCGCAAATTCCATGAG
>CAUHML010000234.1 GCA_959606905.1 uncultured Bacteroides sp.
GAATAGGAATATATTTTCTTGAAACAATTAGATTTTCTTCATTGTTAAGTTCTGCCAATAATCTGTGGTTAGGGTAAGGTTTAACACAGACCAGACAAGAAATATTCAATAAGGCTGTTTTGCTTATCCTTACAACATTTGACCTTATTAAATCTTGTTCAATAGCAGAAAGTGTCTTTTTACATTCAAATATTTTTTGTTGAGTGTACATAAATGTTTTTTTATCAACAGTTTCAAAATACAAGACTTCATTTAATGGTATCTGATACAGCTTTTTTTCAAAAATTCCTTGTATAAGATATTCTTGTTGACGGATATATTGAACAATCCGATTTAAAGGTTGGGTCATACTTGAATATCGTATATCTATTTCCGGTTCAGCCAAATCTTTTTTTTCCAATAGTTGCAGTTTCAATATGCCTTCCTCCATGTACTTTAATAGAAGTTTAATATTTCTCCAAAACAATCGCAAGCACTTTAAGTTCAAATACCCTTAACAGTATGTAAAATACCCACATTCCACTTTATTCAATTAAAGTTTTATTTCCTTTGTAATTTTATAGATATATTCCTCTGGCGTGGGACACTTATTTCCAAGCAGCTTTTTGAAATTCGCCTGTACCTCTGGGTCTGTACTGTTCATGGCTTCATCAATAGTAACCTGTATATTTTCCCTTAATTCCGATACAGAGACACCGTTTGCCTTTGCACCAGCCTTTAAGATTTTTTTCATATCTCCTTTTTTTAGTCCTATCATGTAATACCCCCATGTAATCTTATTTTCTAGCCATCACTAAATAACTGGATTTATTTTTCGATACCGTATAACTTTTATAATCTGTCATAAGTAAATCCCTTCCCGCTAATATCGTTCAATATTTCCATTATAGTTATGAGCTTTTTCAAGAAGTGGACCTTTCGCCCCCATTGTAAATGCAATATCGCTACTTCTAATACACAACAATTCATTTCCTATATCAAGATTTAACTGTTTTAATAGCTGTGATGTAAACTGAATACTACCATTTTCCTTTAGAGGAAGCCACGCATATTTCCGTCCTTTATATGTAACCAATGTTCCTCGTGGAATAGACTGTTTTTCTAACTGTGGACACTCATGTAAAATATGACTTAATTTTGACTTAGATAATAGAGGATATGTCGTTACGCAAAACCCACCCGTAACCTTACTTCCTGTAAAGATAATGATTTTATCATCATTTAGTACTTGATATTCTTCAAGTGCTTGCGTTGGAAATTGAACGGTTAAATCATCATGTATCAAAGATAGTCCAAATACGAATTTTCCGCCTTTATTTAATTGTGGCATAAGCACATCTCCTTTCTCTTTCATTTTCCAGATATTCGTGTTATAATCAAACTAGAGTAATATAATATAATACTACTCTATATATAGAGTATCTTAAATCATTGTATTTGTCAAGGAGTGTGAAATATATGTTATCAAAATCAGCTACTATGCTTTTAGGGCTTATTACTCATCAACCACTTAATGCCTATGAAATTGTTAAAACTTTAGACTACATGAATATCAAGTATTGGTTCAATATTGGAACGTCTACTGTATATGCCACAATTAAAACTCTAGAGAAAAAGCAATATCTCGTTGGTGAAATACAGAAGGACGGTAATATGCCCGATAAAACTGTTTATTCAATCACGGAACAAGGAAAAGCAGTATTTTTGGAGACTTTGCGAACTTCTTTTTTGAAATTCGATTATGATACGAATATTTTTTCTATCACAGCATTTTTCCTTGATTGTTTACCAGAAAAAGAACAAAAGACGCTGTTAGAACAGCGTATGACCGTTTTACAAGAATATCTTGCTGGTATTCAAAAACAACATACAGAAGAATGGGAAAAACAAGTTAATCCATATCATGTTGCCAATCTACAACGTATGACGGATATTGTCTTAGCTGAAATTAGCGGTACAGAACGACTTTTTAAAGCTACAACAAAATAGAATATATGGAAATAAGGCTTGCGGAGCATACTATATAGAGTATGACGCAAGCCTTTTGTCCCAACCTATAATCTCTGTCCAAATTTATAAATAATCATAAGAAACTAATTCTTCCATAGGAATACGTGTTTCTGAATGACGTTCTGAATCTTCTGCAATACCTTTTCCATAACCGATAGCCAAAATATTGATAGGCTCTAAATTATCCGGTAACTGAAATTCTTTCTTGATTACATCTGGTTTAAAAAAGCATACCCATACAGTTCCTAATCCTAATTCTGTCGCCTGCAACATCATATGATCTGTTAAGATAGAAGCATCTATATCTGTCGTCTGTTTATTATCGAAAGGTCTTGTCCATGCCTTTGAATGGTCTGCACAAACGATAATTGCCAGTGGAGCATTGTAAATATTTCCAGCTTTAGCAATGCTTTTTAATCGCTCTTTGTCCTGTACCACTAACAATTTAACCGGCTGTAAATTCGCCGCAGTTGGTGCAACATGAGCACAAGCAAGTATTTTTTCTAACTTTTCTTTTTCAACTGGTTTATCTTCATATTTTCTAACAGAATATCTTTTCTTAGCAATATCTAATAATGACATATTAAAATCTCCTTAATTCTTGTATATTAGGTCAACCTGTACTATAATTCTATCTGAAATAGTATTTTTGTACAAGAACGCACTATTTTGTAATATACTACCCAAAAAGGAAGTGAAGATATTATGGGAAATAATTGTTGTGGTTTTAGCTGTCCAGTTGAGGCAACCATTCAACTTATTGGTGGAAAATATAAAGCTGTTATTTTATGGCATTTAATGAACAAAACGTTACGGTACAATGAAATTCATAAACTAATTCCGAAAGCGACTGATAAAATGCTAGCTCAACAGCTTCGAGAGCTTGAAAAAGATGGACTTATTAACCGTAAGGTTTATCCAGTTGTTCCTCCAAAAACAGAGTATTCTTTAACAAAATTCGGGGAAACACTGACACCCATTCTTGATGAACTATGTAATTGGGGAGAACAATATTTGATTCAAAAATAAATGTCATGGTAAATAACTTTTTATAAATTATTTACCATGATATTCTTTTAGCATTTTTTACAAACTTATTCTACAATCTTCCAGTTATCGTCCTTATGTAACACAAGCTCATACTGTGAGATTTGCGTCATTTTCGACTTGTTATCCAGATACTTTACAGACACACTGACCTTGAGATTATCGCCGTCTTTGGTAAAGACAGGGTTTACCAGTTCTGAAAATACATAGTCGCCGGATACAGGAGCAAGCACACCGTCTTTGACATAGTAGGCAAGTTCCTTTTCCGTAGCTGTCGGGTACAGCTTAAAGAATGTTTCCAAGAAAGCGGTAGCGTCTTTGACTGAATCGGAGCTGACACTGACATCGGCTTCCTGTGCTTTCGGTTCATACTTTGATTTCTGCATTGCCGGAGCAAGGGTAGGATTCTGGGTAATGACCATTGCACCGTCCTTATCCACATGAACGGTCACGGTGTAGTTTTCTGTGACTGCCTGTGTCTGTTCTCCCTCTTTTACCTGCTGATCTACTTCGTAGGCAACGGTAAAATCGTCCGTTCCAGACTGTTCCACATTCCAGACCAGCACATTTGTAACAGTAGCACTGGTTGGTATGTCCGTTCTGATGGTATCGGCGTTCAAGTCCTGTAATTCTTTGGTAAGGTATTTACTGATTTCTGTTGTCCTTGCTTCAATGGCTTCCTTGCTGGTATCCCATGAGTAGTAGGCTTTCGCAAAGTTCTTGACGAAATTCTCAATACCGTTGGTATCGTTCAATCTTAGCTGAATGATTTCTTTTTCATGTACCGTGTGGGTGTCAATGGCGGTAAAGTTCTTATACACACCAAAACTGGTGCTTGCTAAAAGCACCGCCCACAACAGCAGGACAGATTTCTTATGTGTCCCGACTTTCATGGTACGCACTTTCTTATTCTTAGGTGCTTTCTCTATTTTTTCTTTCTTCTTAAACATATTTCAAGTCCTTTCTATTGTTTGATTCTTCCGGCACAAATGATGTGCTGTTGCCAGTAGGCAGGAATTATTTATGAAACTGCTTCGGTACATCTGCTTGACGATGATAGCTGCACGGAAGAGGTGAAAAACGGATTGGAGCAGAAAATGAATGCTATGGTGGAACGGGAATTATATACGAGATCCAAAACTGCCCCGACGGAGGAGGAACGGGAAAAAGCCCGGCAGGAATATCTAGGGAAACGCTGATTAATTCATGCATCTCCTTGTGATTTTTGATATAATATA
>CAUHML010000235.1 GCA_959606905.1 uncultured Bacteroides sp.
TTTTTTCTTTTTCAAATAGGAGGCCTCCTTTATAAATCAAAATGCGTTTTTGCTATTGTATTTAGCTGTCCTGCTATTTCATCAAATGGTAAATTCAAATCCAGAGTCCTGACAGTAATCTGGTTTCCACTCATCTGATACACATTATTCGGATATATCTCTTCATCAGTCTTGGCATACAAAAGCATTCCCGAAACCGTGTGGTTCTTCTCTCTCAGTTCATATTCCTTGTTTTTCACATAAGTAAAAATCTGATAAAGATTGCCTGAATGAAGTGTATGCTTGTCAAACTGCACCTGTGTGCTGTGCTCATAATACTTTGCGTCAATAATAAGAACTTTCTCACCACTTTGGAGCATGATGTCACTTTGCATCACAGGCAACATAGAGTTTTCTTCATTGTCCAGCTGCCAAGGAATCTGTGATGCATTTGCGGTAAACTGATTTTTAAACTCTTTCCTATAATATTCCAGGATAAACTTCTCATACAATCGACACATTCGCTGCTCGTCTAGAAAGTCCATCAACTCGGTATGCCCATTCGATTGTGTTTGCAATAGACCCTTTACTACCAGGTAGCATATCGAAATTAGCATACGATAAGTCTGGTTATTTCGATTGTACTGAACATTCCAATTTACCGTATACAAATCAATAAAATCCACCTCGCTGAAATACACCATTAACTTTCTAAGATTTTTCTTGCGCTGTTTCGATATATTCGAACGAAGGAGAAGTTCAACTGTAGATTTGATGATCCGATTCATGATGCTGTTAACCGAAAACTCATCATATGTACAGATTAGCTGTTTCCGTAACATCGACTGTGTCTTGATGGACTCTGCAATATCAATCTTTCCTCTCAGAGAAGAGAGCGCCTCCGTCTGCAGAATATATTCTTTACCAAGTCCTCTCTTTAGCTGAATCGCGATACCTTTTTCTAAGATAGCTGCCAGCAGCTCGCCAGTATTATTAAATTGTTCTGTGGCTATATTCTTATAGCCTTGCTCATTCAATACCTGAAATGCATAGGACAGCATATAATAGATGTTTTGAATCGGTATCACTTAATCGTACTCCTTAGATTTTCGCTCCAATCTTTCACCTTCATAGGTTCATCAAACCAGTATTCTTTCAATAAAGGTATCAACTCATATTCCACAACACCATAAAGCCAACTATCATCAATTGTATCAGGCTGTAAATTACAGAAGTAGCTGTGACCAATACAGAACCCTTCGCCCAGAGATTCATCGACGGAAATCTCTCTATTCAAGCTCTCGACGCAACTGATCAGTTTGTTGAACTTCTCATTATCTAATGCCATGCGGTACTCACGGAACCCCGGAGTCTCAAACCCCGGCTTGATATCAAAGAAAGCAAACCTTCTACGAAGTGCATAATCCAGCATAGCCAGGCTTCTGTCCGCAGTATTCATCATGCCAATAATATAGACATTCTTCGGCACTGCAAACTTTTCATCCGAATACAGAAGCTGTAGCGCATTTCCTCTCTTATCATTTTCAATCAGCATAAACAGCTCGCCAAAGATCTTACTCAGATTGCCGCGATTGATTTCATCTATGATAAAGAAATACTCATTATCACTATCTACCTCGGCCTTCTTGCAGAAATTGTAGAACGCCCCCTTCTTCAGTTCAAATCCTGTAGCAGATGGACGAAAGCCCATAATAAAATCTTCATAGGAATAACTCTGATGGAACTGTACCATCATGACACGCTCTACATCTTTTACACCCATCATAGAATAGGCCAAGCGCTTAGCAACATATGTTTTTCCTACACCTGGTGCACCCTGCAAGATAATATTTTTCTTATTTCTAAGCAAGCCAACTAATCTGGTATAATTATCTTCAGACATGTACACATCATCCAAGAAATTTTCTGCTGTGTACTCCGGATAGGCAATTTCCTGCTCATCATCTGCAATATCGTCTTCCTCAAACAAAGCCTTAATTTCCTGTACGAAGTCACTATATGGCGTAATATCGGTCAGAGTCTTCTGAGGGGACTGATGATTAATTGTCCAATCGCCCTTGTTCGTCCAATTTACTTTTCTAACATTAGAATATTCATCTGTGCGATCTGCATCATATTCATAATCAGACTCAACAATTCCTTTGCCAAGAATTCCATTATTACCTTTTTTAACGTATACCACGTCGCCAATCTTAATATCATGTACAAACTGCCAAGTAGCATGAGCTGAATTCTTATAGGAACTGCTATCACCGTATTCTTTCTTCATCTGCTGTTTCATTTCATCCTTAGAGCTGAATACTCCAAGATCTCCAATCTCGCCCCAGCCCAGTAGCATATAACCGTTCTTATAACACTCTTCCCATGTATCAGCGTTTTGTCCTGGAGCATAAATCCAGTAATGAACTGTATCGACATCACTATCTGCAAGAGCATCGCTATCATTCGTTTTCTTACTCTTTGCATCAGAGACACCTTTTTTGAAAATATCCGATGCCATCTCCGCTGTTAATTCCACTGACTTGCCTGCTTCAGTAAGTGTCCACACACCTCTTACGCTTTTATCAATGTATCCCGCTCCAACGAGATAGTTTCTGGCGAAAGCAACTTCATTTTCAAATTTGTTAACCTTCGTTTTCCCTCTGGTTTCGCTTACTATCTCATCCGACAAATGCTCGTTTTCTATAATTTTCTTTCTCGCTTCTACCGGTGTCGCAGATCCTCCTAAATCGCGTAACGCCTGTAGCAATGGCATAAACCACTTAAGAAATTCTGCTTTCGAAGTCTTTTTACCTTTTTCAGCAGCCTTTTCCTGATTGACTTGCTCAGAGATCACCCAGGCCGTATAGGATAAATCAGGAAAGTTCTTGTATTTATATTCACCTGCATCCAGAGCTTTCTTACACAAATCCTTTATTTCAAGATAATCTGCAGCATACGGCACTTTCTTAAGCTTCTTCTCGGCTGCGACAACAAACTCGCCAGGCATATTCTGGACATCTGCTATAAACCAGCGGTTTCTGGAATCCAAGTTGATAAATGTATAAGGACGAATCCAATAAAGGCCCATCGTAATATTCCAGCGAATGCAAAGCTGATCATGTACCTTGTCATAAGCCTCGGAGAATTTCTGACGGTTATCCTCTGTGTCATTGTCAGCCAATGCAAGAGCTACCTCAAACAAACTCCACAAGTTATCAATATCATTTGCTTTTCTATCATCCTTAAATCCATAAAACGTAGCCTTTAGATTATTAAGAACCGGAATTCCATCAAAATTGCTCGGCACAGTTGCAGCAATTCCAAACTCTGACGCTATCCCGTTAAGAATAGCAATTCTATTAGCATTTGTTATTCCCTTGTTGAATGTGCCAAAGATGGTGAACGGATCAATATCAATAATCTCATCACCACTTTCAAGTTTCGGAACACTAATTCCAACAGTGTCATACACCGCATATATTTTCTGAATAAGAGTCTTTCTATCAGTTTTGAAAGGAAGAAGCTTAGTGGCAAACTCTGTGTAAAAATCTATCCAATCGTATTGCATTTAATAAAGTACCTCCTTATGTATTATCCCAATTTTGAACTACCAAGTGGCTCAAATCCACAAGATTCCAACATCTCATTAACCTCATATATGCTATTCTCGGCACATGAGCTTAATACGCATCTATAAGCATTATTTTGTGGATTAGTTAGCTTTATATTGAAATCGGTTTTCCCAACTAACAT
Source organism: uncultured Bacteroides sp. (assembly GCA_959606905.1). Next base: position 3,736 of record CAUHML010000235.1, read on the forward strand.
TTCTGCTTCAGGCACTGAAAGCTGCAATCCGTAACACAATCCCAAAACCGTTTGAATTGTTGTGGGATATTCTTCCTCATTTCTTAATCTCTGTATTGTACGTTCGCCCACCAATGACGCGTCTGCTAATTTCTTATTAGAAAGCTTTTTCTCTTTCATAAGCTGTACCAATGTTTCAGAGAAGGCTCCCGGATATAATCTCATTGCATCAGCACTTCGACTTGCTCTCTGAATTTGAGATAACAATGTTCTGTTGTGAGCATTCATCTCAAATGAGTATTCTTGTGCTGCCACCTGACTCGGTGTCTTGTACATCATTTGGGTATAGTATTTTTGTCCCTGATACTTCGGCTGATAACTATATCCATTATCAAAAGCAAGACAACATTCATCCATGTGAGATAAAACATACTGTGTAAGTTTTACTCGCCCATCTGAATGTATGATATACTTCTCATCATCAAGGCAAACCTCTCATAACGTATCCTCCTTTTAAGTCAGAAATAAAATTCCTAATAGCATCATA
>CAUHML010000236.1 GCA_959606905.1 uncultured Bacteroides sp.
GAAGCAACCGGTAAGATCGAATTTGAGGGCGTAATTGAAAACGTTACTTATAAGGTTGAGTCGGATGAAGCAACAGGCCTTCGTGAAATTATTATTATTGAATCTAAGGATAAGACAAAAGTTCCTTCGGCTCATATTTTAACAGAAGACGGTGACTTGATCCGTACGTATAACTTACCGGTAGGTGGTCACGTGATTATTGAAAACGGTCAGAAAGTGAAAGCTGGTGAAGTAATCGTGAAGATTCCGCGTGCCGTTGGTAAGGCAGGTGATATCACGGGTGGTCTTCCTCGTGTAACCGAATTGTTTGAAGCTCGTAACCCGTCGAATCCAGCTGTCGTTTCTGAAATCGATGGTGAGGTGACAATGGGTAAGATCAAACGTGGTAATCGTGAGATCATCGTAACTTCCAAGACTGGTGAAGTTAAGAAGTATCTGGTTGCATTATCTAAACAAATCTTGGTGCAGGAGAATGACTATGTACGTGCTGGTACTCCATTGTCTGACGGTGCCACTACACCGGCGGATATTTTGGCGATTAAAGGTCCTACGGCTGTACAGGAATATATCGTAAATGAAGTTCAGGATGTATATCGTTTGCAGGGTGTGAAGATCAATGACAAGCACTTCGAGATTATTGTCCGTCAGATGATGCGTAAGGTACAGATTGAAGAGCCGGGTGATACTCGCTTCTTGGAGCAACAAGTTGTTGACAAGTTGGAGTTCATGGAAGAAAACGATCGTATTTGGGGTAAAAAAGTTGTGGTTGATGCTGGAGATTCTCAAAACCTACAACCGGGACAGATTGTTACTGCTCGTAAGTTGCGTGATGAGAACAGTATGCTGAAACGTCGTGACTTGAAACCTGTTGAGGTTCGTGACGCTGTGGCTGCTACATCTACTCAGATTCTTCAAGGTATAACACGTGCTGCTTTGCAGACTTCAAGCTTTATGTCAGCTGCTTCTTTCCAGGAAACAACGAAAGTATTGAATGAGGCTGCTATCAACGGTAAGATTGATAAATTGGAAGGTATGAAGGAAAATGTGATTTGTGGTCATTTGATTCCGGCTGGTACAGGTCAGCGTGAATTTGAGAAACTTATTGTTGGATCAAAAGAAGAATATGATCGTATTTTGGCTAATAAGAAAACAGTACTTGACTACAACGAAGTAGAATAATACAATTCAATTGACTATATGAGAAGGAGCAGTTGCTATATTGGGCAGTTGCTCCTTTTTTGTTCCTTTTTTATTGGAATGTATTATCTCTGTCTCAGGAAAAATGTGTTATTTTGCAGGATAACTTTAATCATATTAAACATGGAAGAACAAAATAACAACGGGCAGTTACAGATTGAATTAAAAGAAGAAGTTGCACAGGGAACTTATGCAAATCTTGCTATTATTACTCATTCGAGTTCTGAGTTTATTCTTGATTTTGTACGTGTGATGCCGGGTGTACCGAAAGCTGGTGTGCAATCTCGTATCATTGTAGCTCCTGAACATGCAAAACGCCTACTACGGGCATTGGAAGACAATATAGCTAAATATGAACGTGTATTCGGTTCGATCCGTATTTCTGATGAGTCTCTTATTTCTCCTTTGGCGAGTGTAAAAGGCGAAGCGTGAGGGGGATATAAAAATATTAAAAAATAAAAAAAGGTTGTAGTGCATTGAATATTCAAATATTATTCGTATTTTTGCAGCCCAAAATGTATAGTTACGAAATTAATATAACAATAATATAAATCAAAAAACAATTAAAATGCCTACAATTCAGCAATTAGTAAGAAAAGGACGCGAAGTGCTGGTGGAGAAAAGTAAATCTCCAGCCTTGGATTCATGTCCTCAAAGACGTGGCGTTTGCGTGAGAGTATATACTACTACTCCGAAGAAGCCGAACTCTGCAATGCGTAAAGTAGCTCGTGTACGTTTGACTAACCAAAAAGAGGTGAACTCATACATTCCGGGAGAAGGACACAACTTGCAGGAACACTCAATCGTTTTGGTACGTGGCGGTCGTGTAAAGGACCTTCCGGGTGTACGTTATCACATCGTTCGTGGTACACTTGATACAGCAGGTGTTGCTGGCCGTACTCAAAGACGTTCTAAATACGGAGCTAAACGTCCGAAACCGGGACAAGCTGCACCAGCTAAAAAGAAATAAGGATTAAAATCTAATTAAAATTAAAGTAATAACTTACGTTTTAGTTTGTTGGAGATGCTAAGGGTTGAGTAAATTCTCCGGAGGGAGAGTTGAAGAAGTCAAGAAGTAACAACCAAGAACAAAAACATTATTTTTCAAACAAATGAGAAAAGCAAAACCTAAAAAACGCGTTATCCTTCCGGATCCCGTTTTTAATGATCAAAAGGTTTCTAAGTTTGTAAACCACTTGATGTATGATGGTAAAAAGAATACATCTTATGAAATCTTTTATGCCGCTCTGGAAACAGTGAAAGTAAAACTTCCTAATGAAGAAAAATCTGCTCTCGAAATCTGGAAAAAGGCTTTGGATAATGTGACTCCACAAGTGGAAGTTAAGTCTCGCCGTGTAGGTGGTGCTACTTTCCAAGTTCCTACAGAAATCCGTCCGGACCGTAAGGAATCAATCTCAATGAAGAACTTGATTCTGTTTGCTCGTAAAAGAGGTGGTAAATCAATGGCTGATAAGTTAGCTGCTGAAATCATGGATGCCTTCAATGAACAAGGTGGTGCATACAAGCGTAAAGAAGATATGCATAGAATGGCTGAAGCTAACCGTGCATTTGCTCATTTTAGATTCTAATACTATTAAGATACAATCAATTAAAAACTTAAAGTAAAGGATATAAAATGGCTAAGCAAGATTTACATTTGACTCGTAATATCGGTATCATGGCTCACATCGATGCCGGAAAGACAACAACTTCTGAACGTATCCTGTTCTACACCGGATTGACTCACAAAATTGGTGAGGTGCATGACGGTGCTGCTACTATGGACTGGATGGAACAGGAACAAGAACGTGGTATTACTATTACATCTGCCGCAACAACTACACGATGGAAGTATGCTGGTGATACTTATAAAATCAACTTGATTGATACTCCGGGGCACGTTGACTTTACCGCAGAGGTAGAACGTTCATTGCGTATTTTGGATGGTGCTGTTGCTGCTTACTGTGCAGTAGGTGGTGTAGAACCGCAATCAGAAACTGTATGGCGCCAGGCTGATAAATATAATGTACCACGTATCGCATACGTAAACAAAATGGACCGTTCCGGTGCTGACTTCTTTGAAGTTGTGCGTCAGATGAAGGACGTTTTGGGTGCTAATCCTTGTCCCATCGTTGTACCTATCGGTGCTGAGGAATCTTTCAAAGGTCTTGTTGACTTGATTAAAATGAAAGCTATCTATTGGCATGACGAAACAATGGGTGCTGATTATAGCGTAGAAGAAATTCCGGCTGACCTTGTTGATGAAGCTAACGAATGGAGAGATAAAATGCTTGAAAAAGTAGCTGAATTTGACGATACTTTGATGGAGAAATATTTCGATGATCCTTCTACTATTACTGAAGAAGAAGTATTGAGAGCTCTTCGTAATGCAACTGTTCAGATGGCTGTTGTTCCGATGCTTTGCGGCTCTTCATTTAAGAACAAGGGGGTTCAGACGTTGCTTGATTATGTCTGTGCTTTCTTGCCTTCTCCATTGGATACGGAAAACGTAATTGGTACAAATCCTGATACGGGTGCTGAAGAAGATCGTAAGCCTAGTGATGACGAAAAGACTTCAGCTTTGGCATTTAAGATCGCTACCGACCCGTATGTAGGGCGTTTGACTTTCTTCCGTGTATACTCAGGTAAGATTGAGGCTGGTTCTTATATCTATAACTCTCGTTCAGGCAAAAAAGAACGTGTTTCTCGTCTGTTCCAGATGCACTCAAACAAGCAGAATCCGGTTGAGGTAATTGGTGCTGGGGATATTGGTGCTGGTGTAGGTTTTAAAGACATTCACACTGGTGATACTTTGTGTGATGAAACTGCTCCGATTGTGCTTGAATCTATGGACTTCCCGGAACCGGTAATTGGTATTGCTGTAGAACCTAAGACTCAGAAAGACATGGATAAATTGTCTAACGGTTTGGCTAAACTGGCTGAAGAAGACCCGACGTTTACAGTGAAAACTGACGAACAAACAGGTCAAACTGTTATTTCTGGTATGGGTGAGCTTCACTTGGATATTATTATTGACCGTTTGAAACGTGAGTT
>CAUHML010000237.1 GCA_959606905.1 uncultured Bacteroides sp.
GCCCGCTGCTGCGAGAATTATCTGCAACTGCCCCAGATTGATGTTTGGCAGGTTAATGATAGAGTATCGCATCTGAAACGATGTTTTTAAGCAATCTGTCCCGAACGCTGCATCTAAAATCAGAATGTGTACCGTGATCCCGACAAGGAAAGTAACAACGAAAAGTGTAAATGCCGCCAGAATTTTGGTAATTGCTAATTGTTTATGCCCGTATTTGGTGGTTCGCAGGATGCTGTCACCGCCCGTTTGATATTCTCCGGCGAAAGTAGATGCTGCGATTGCCACACACAAAATAGCAAGGAACAAAATATAAAACTCAATATAATCAAATGCATCTTTTGAAATTCCAGAATGAAGATAAAATGGCGTATCAAGTTCTGAATATTTTTCAAGAGCTTTCTGCTGTGCGGTTTCGTTTTCTCTTTGCTCATTCCGCATGACATCCTGTAAATGTTCTGCGCACTTTTCATAATAGGCTCCGTCAATGTCATTCGGGTCAATATCCATTAAATCAGCACCAATGCCTGTTAATGGATCAGCAAACGCTTCGGACAGACCCATCAGCAAGTGACGGAACGGGACGATTTTTTCAATATATACAGCCAGAGGAAAGCCCTCTTCCTCGACTGGCCCATATTCTCGAACGCAGCTTTGATAAGTTTCCAAAGCCGATTTGATCCTATCCGGGGTCACTTCACCAGCGGATGTTTTATATAAATCTTGTTTGTACTTGATCGCTGCCAAGCCGTTTAATTCTGTAACCGTGCCATCTTTGTTTGGACGGTTAATACCCTCAAATGAAATAGGCAGGTATGCCATGGCTACGGAAAGCAAAAGTGCGATTGCAAGTAAAATCAGGGTGCGCCGTGACTTCAAAATACGTTTTATTTCAAGTCTAAAGAGTCGCATATTATCTGTCCTCCTTTTCCAAGTCTGTCTGCGGAAACAACCACAGATACAGGTCTTCCAATCGTGGTTCCGTTGTAACAGATCCATCAATTTCCGAGTGTTCGGACAGATAACGAATAGAAACCTGATTGTGATCTTCGCCTCGCTGATTGATAATGTGCAGCCGCATTTCACATTCCGGCAGCTTTGAGGTCGGAATTATGCAATTCCAAACCTTGCCCTCAATCTGCTTGACAAGTTCTGCGGTAGTTCCGACATCAACAATTTCTCCGGCTTTCATAATTGCGTTGCGCGTAGAAATATATTCTATGTCAGATACGATATGGGTGGAAATCAACACGATTCGATCATGCGAAAACTCGGAAATGAAATTCCGCAGACGCACGCGCTCTCCGGGATCGAGTCCTGCTGTCGGTTCGTCCATGACAAGTATCTCCGGGTCGTTCAACATAGCCTGCGCAATACCAACACGACGCTTCATGCCGCCTGACAGATTGGAGATTTTTTTCTTTTTCACATCGGAGAGCGAAAGAATGTCCAACAAATGATTGATCTTTTTGGTAGTTGCCATTGTGGGAATATCTTTCAGCGCAGCCACATACTCCAAATAATCTTTGACCGTAAAATCCCGGTGATACCCAAAGTCCTGCGGCAGAAAGCCAAACTTGCTTCGGTAAACTTCACCCAACTCTCGAATGTTTTTTCCGTCATAGTAAACTGCTCCGCTGGTTGGTATCATAATATCGGCAATCATGCGCATGAGCGTGGTTTTCCCTGCACCATTCGCTCCCAAAAGTCCCCAAATGCCGGGAGTCAATGTCAGATTGACATCATTTACTGCTGTTTTGTCTTTGAACTGCTTGCTTAAATGCTCTATTTTCAGTTCCATGCTTACACTCCTTTCTTTTGCTTCAGCTGAACAATAAAAAGCCCTTGTTCGATAATCATTGTACCGAACAAAGGCTTTTCAATCTCAAAAATCACACGCTTAAATTCCTAAGTAATTCCTAAGATCACAGTCTTATTTTCCTAAGCGGAAAGGGGTAATGTAATCACAAAGTCTATGGTTTCGTTTTGACTGGATGCAGTAATCTTTCCACCATGTAAATGTATAATTTCTTCCGCAATAGAAAGGCCAAGTCCCGCACCACCTGTATTAGAAAGCCGAGCATCATCCAAGCGATTGAATTTTTCAAATATACTGTTAAGCTGTTCCTGTGGAATTGTTTTTCCACGATTTTCAAAAGTGATCTGAATATCATGCTCTAACCGTTTGGCGGATATAGTGATCTCTGTCTGCGGGTAGCTATATGACGCTGCATTTCGTAAAAGGTTACTGAAAACTCTCGCCAGCTTTTCGGGATCAGCGTTCACAGATAAGTTGTCCTCCGCAGTAAATACCGCCGTGTTGCCATTTGCAGAGAGTGTCGGGTATATTTCATCTATTACCTGCGCAATCAAACAATGTAAATCTACATTTTCTTTTTTGATAATGACCGTATGTGCATTGTATTTAGTAATTTCAAAAAGCTCATTGATAAGTCTTTCAAGACGCTCTGCTTTGTCCAACGCGACCTTTACATACTTTTCCTTTTGCTGCTCAGGCATATCAGGGGCTTCATGGAGCAGGCTCAAATAGCCGATTACCGTTGTGAGAGGGGTGCGTATATCATGTGCCAGATACATAACAATTTCATTTTTCTTTTCTTCTGCCTGCTTTGCAGCCCGTTTGCTCAACAGAACAGACATTTTGATTTGATTGAGTTGTGCCTCCAATTCTTTCAGTGGGTCAGACAATGATACGGTATGATTGTTCTGCTCATAGACCGTTTGGGTTGCGTCAATTACTTCATCCAGATAGCCCCACGGCTTTTTCCAATAGTAATTGAAGATACATATAAAGCCGAGCATCAGATACAAAATAAAAAGCAGATCAAGCCGCCAGTAGAGCCATGCAAAAATACCGTTGTCAAATTTTGAAAAGATGTAGTCCAAGATAAGGGTCAAACCATATCCAACAACGGTATAAACCAGCAATGATAGGTATAAGCGCACTTTAAGGCGCTTTTCTGTTGTCATTTCTTTATTCGACATGAGAATACACCTCCTACCGATTAGCAAACAGAAGAAAGCCAAGCAGACCAATCACGACAACACTTACTATGCCTGCCAGAATGGAAAACAGTCTGTTTGCTTTTATTCTATTTCCAATTAACCGGGCTGCCATCGAATATACAGCAAGCCCCAAAAGACCACCTGCCGTATTTGTAAGTACATCAGTAATATCAGAACGTCCGACTGCTAAGATATACTGCATAGTTTCCAATAAAAAACTTGTTCCAGCAATCAGCATGAACTTCACATATAATTTTGTTCTTGGCAGAAGCATTTGAAGATAAATGCCCATAGGAACAAAAATCAAGAAATTTTCGAGTACCTCTGTTAAGTGAAATGCTGCGCCAACTTCTTTGTCATAGTGAAAAGGAATAAGGTTTATACTCCTTACTTTATCCAGATCACTGATTGAAAACTGTAGTTTGAACAGTATGATCCAAACCAGAAGTGCCAGATAAATTAAGAATAAAATAGTTGCCAAACAATTTGATTTTCTCTTCATAGCGTTCTCCTTTCGCTTAAATTTTGTAGCCGACACCCCAAATCGTTTTAATATACTGCGGAGTATCGGAAGTATCGTTCAGTTTCTCGCGCAGATGCCGGATATGCACAGTAATTGTGCTGCTGTTTTTAGAGTAGTATTCATCTTTCCAAACCGCATGAAACAGTTCCTCAATGCTTACAACATTTCCAGCACTTGACAAAAGGACGTGGAGAATAGAAAATTCTGTCGGGGTTAGAGAAACAGGTTCCCCGTCTAACAGACATTCATGGGTCTGCACATTCAAGCACAATTTGTTATAGGAAAGTTCCGATGGAATTTTCTCTGTGATGATACCGGGTGAATATTTCTTGTAACGTCTTAACTGCGCTTTCACTCTGGCAACTACTTCAAGTGGGCGAAAGGGTTTTGTCACATAATCGTCCGCTCCCAATGTCAGCCCCGTTATTTTATCCGTTTCCTCAATTTTAGCCGTTAGCATTATGATTGGATAAGTGTATTTCTTTCGGATAAGCTGGCAAAGTGAAAAGCCGTTCATATCCGGGAGCATAATATCCAGAATGGCAAGATCAATGTCGCCGCTTTCAATACACGACATGGCATCCGTTGCGCAGTAAAATTTATAAACGACGTAATTTTCGTTTTTCAAGTAGACCTCCAACAGATCCGCTATATCTTGCTCGTCATCTATAATCAATATCTTTTCAGACATATTTTCAACTCCT
>CAUHML010000238.1 GCA_959606905.1 uncultured Bacteroides sp.
AAAAAGCCCGGGCACCGGAGTGGAACAAAAGAGAGGATAGGGGAAAAGCACAAGGCAGGAGAAAAATATGGAGTAGAGAGAAGAAAGAACAGGAGAGGAGGCTATGAGAAATGAATCGATTATGAGGGAAAACAACAGAAAAACTATGAGAAATAACTCTGTCCCTTTTTATTTCTCATAAATTAATTAATTGAGAATAAATTAGTTATACAAAAAACATGAGAATATGAGATATGAATCGGATAAAGCGTTGGCATTCCTTCCTTGTGTAATTGAAAATGCTTCCATTAATTGCCCTTTTCTATTTTCAGAAGCAATCAAATCCCCTGTATCATACCTAATAAGCGGCATATCAAAATTATGAAATGATGTTCCTACCAAATGTCCATCAACATTTTCCGTCAAACCATAGGAAAAAAAAGGTTTATATTGATTATTTTTTGATTCATCATAAGCCAAAAAACACATTTCACTATGTCCATACCAAGAAATCCAATCTAAATTCCAATGTTGTTTTATAATAATAAGAATAATGTATAAAAAGTCGATGTATCTCTTTGTGGAACATTATGAAATGGAAGAAGTGATACAGGAAGAAACCTTGATGAGGGCGTTTCAGAGGTGGAGGAAGTTGGTGAGAGAGAATAAGAATAGTTACTAAATAAAAAAGAGAGAAGCAAAACAAAGCTTTAGTTGTTATTCATACATAAACATATTATATAGATTAAAAAGTCAATATCATGGAGAAAAATATTTTTAAGTTAGATAATGAACAGCTCAAAGCAATAGCCCGTTCATTTAAAGAAAAAGTAGAAAAAGGATTGAACACTGAAAACGCTGAAATCCAATGCATTCCTACCTTTATTACTCCGAAGGCTGACAATATCAACGGTAAATCACTTGTGCTTGATCTCGGAGGAACCAATTATCGGGTAGCACTCGTTGATTTCAGCAAATCGGTACCGGACATTCATCCCAACAATGGTTGGAAGAAAGATATGTCGATCATGAAATCGCTGGGGTATACCCAAGAGGAATTATTTAAAGAGTTGGCAGATATGATCACCGGAATAAAACGGGAGGAGGAAATGCCTATCGGCTATTGCTTTTCTTATCCGACCGAATCCGTGCCCGGCGGGGATGCAAAACTGCTGCGCTGGACAAAGGGAGTTGACATCAAAGAGATGATTGGAAAATATATCGGGAATCCCCTACTCAACTACCTGAATGAAAAGAATAAAATCAAGTTTACGGATATAAAAGTATTGAATGACACCGTAGCCAGTTTATTTGCAGGACTTACAGACAACAGTTATGACGCATATATAGGACTGATTGTAGGAACAGGCACTAATATGGCTACTTTCATCCCAGCCGACAAAATAAAAAAGCTGAATCCAGCGGATAATATTCAAGGCATGATTCCCGTCAATTTGGAATCCGGGAATTTTCATCCGCCATTTCTTACCGGAGTGGATAATACAGTCGATGTAATTTCCGGTAACCCCAGAAAACAACGTTTCGAGAAAGCAGTATCCGGTATGTATCTGGGAGATATTTTAAAAGCAACTTTTCCTTTAGAAGAATTTGAAGAAAAATTTGATGCGCAAAAACTTACCGCTATCATGAACTATCCGGATATATACAAGGATGTATATGTACAAGTGGCGCAATGGATATATACCAGATCGGCACAGTTGGTGGCCGCTTCAATTACAGGGCTTGTCATGTTGTTGAAATCATACAATAAAGATATACGTAGGATTTGCCTGGTGGCTGAAGGCAGTCTTTTCTGGAGTGAGAACAGAAAAGATAAGAATTATCACAGTATTGTTACAGAGGAATTAAAGGAGCTTTTCGACTTGTTCGGTTTGAAAGATGTTACAGTTGATATAAAAAGTATGAATAATGCGAATCTGATAGGTACAGCCATTGCGGCATTATCGTAACAAAGAAAATTCGGTGCTGTATCAAAGCCCTGATGCAGCACCGAATCAGTTTCAAACCATACCTATGACATAGCTTTTTATTATACCTTAAAACGGCTATTTTATTTGAAGTGCAAAACCTCCTCCGGGAGCCAGATGAATTTTCAACTTGCTATCCTTCTTTACAGAGAAAGATTCCCGTTTATAGTCACGTCCGACACGGTGAGCATTGACTCCGTCTTTAAATAAAGTGGCGTTATATGCCTTATCTCCCAAAAAAGAACAATCGACTTCGATATCCCTGGCCGTCCAATCAGTAATTCCGCCTATATACCAGACATCCCCTTTCCGGCGTGCAGTGACAATGTACTCTCCCATTTTACCGTCAAGCACAATGCTTTCATCCCATACAGTCGGAATGGCAGCTATGAAATCTGTTGATTCCGGCTCGCGCATATAGTTGCTCGGGTTATCACATAACATATTGAAAGGTGACTCGAACACCACATACAAAGCCAACTGCCGGCAACGTGTCCCCTGGCTCATCGGTTCTGAATTGCAAGGATAATAATTACCTTTCGAAGCATTCCTCATCGCGCCCTGTGTATAGTCCATAGGACCGGAAACCTGACGAATAAAAGGAATCATCACATCATATTTCACCTGATCGAGTGAAGCCGGGCTCCACTTCATCTGCTCCAGTCCGTTTACCCCTTCGAAGTTCAACACATTCGGATAAGTACGGTTCAGACCTGCCGGTTTGTGTGTGCCGTGCAAATCGAGGATCATCTTATATTTAGCACAAGTCTCGGCGGCCCGGTAGTTGAATGCGGTCATTTCCTGATCGTCACGGTCCATGAAGTCGACTTTGAAGCCTTTCACCCCCATTGCAGCATAATGACGGCAGACATTCTCCATATCACGTTCGAAAGCATAATAACCTGCCCAAAGAATGATACCTACATTTCTGTCAGCGGCATAATCTACCAACTCTTTCAAATCAATATCTTTCACCACCTGCATCAGGTCCGCCTTCAGATTGACCGCCCAACCTTCATCAAGTATCACATATTCTATGCCCTTTGACGAAGCAAAATCAATATATGCTTTATAAGTAGCATTATTCACTCCGGTAGCGAAATCGACACTATCCAAGTTCCATGCGTTCCACCAATCCCAAGCCACTTTGCCGGGTTTGATCCATGAAAGATCCGACAAGCGTGAAGGCGCAGCCAGCAAATAGCTCAGATTACTTGACGCCAAGTCTTTATCGGAAGTAGTCACAATAGCCATGCGCCATGGGAAACTTCTGGGCTTATCCACCTTTGCTATATAATCCTCGCGTTCTGCCACCAACATCTGAAGTTTGTTATGTCCGCCCTGAACAGTACGCTTCGGATATGGAGCAAATTTGCCGCTCAACCGATTTTCACCTTTAGCAGCAGACAAGAAAAGCCCCGGATAATTCTCCAGATCGGACTCGGTAATACAAATCTTAACCCCATCACCGGCTTCCACCACTAGCGGCAGAAACATCAAACGCTTCTTATTTTGTTTAGACAGATTATTTGTAACATATGTATTTTCAAAAGAGTTGAAGAACTGAGATTCATAATCACCGTCCTTTCCTCTATTCACATAAGGCACGGAAGCAACCGCATCAAACGGGAACTGATAGTCAACAATCTCATCCAGCACATTGAAAGGCTTCTTAGCCCGACTAACAAAGCGATAAACGATTCCGTCATCGTATGCTCGAAATTCCACATTCCAGTCTTTTTTAAACCGCAATGTCAGTTCATTATAATGATCTCTCAATTCATTGGCACGATAGAAGGGAGAAGACACCATACGATCAACACTTTTCCGGGAAGTACCGGACAATTTCGCTTTCTCACCCCATACTTCTCCGTTGTCCAACGACATGGCTATCGGCGAGGGAGCCAGAATCTGCCGTCCGTCACAAGTAATATCGTAAGTCAGTTGATCGCCTATGGTAATAGTAGTTTGCAGATTCCCGCCCGGAGAATTCAGAGTAAATTGCTTTTGTGCCTGTGCAGTAAATACACAACATACACACATTAGTAAGACTGTCAGTTTTTTCATGGTTTTAATTATAGTTATTATCAAATCAACAAAAGAACGGTACAAAAATAAAAATAATAAATTAGCAACCTACTATAATACTCCCTTAAAAACATTTTAATAGGAAAGGCTTTGAAAAAACTTTCTCGCTAAATTATGACATATAGAATAAAAAGCTATTTTTGCACCGTTTTTTAATTTTATCTTAAACTAATATTATGTACAAGATTTT
>CAUHML010000239.1 GCA_959606905.1 uncultured Bacteroides sp.
GCATGATCCTGCGTTGAATATATATTACAAGAGCACCAACGTACTTCAGCTCCTAAAGCCACTAATGTTTCAATCAGCACAGCCGTTTGAATGGTCATGTGCAACGACCCCATAATGCGGGCACCTTTTAACGGTTTGGATTCTCCATACTTTTCGCGAAGAGCCATCAGGCCGGGCATTTCTTTTTCTGCCAAATCGATTTCCTTGCGTCCGAAATCAGCAAGTGTAATATCTGCCACCTTATAGGGCAGAGTAGAGAATAATTCTGTAGACATATTGTAAATCATTTATATATAATGAATGCAAAGATAGAACATTCTGATTAGTAGGGCAAAAGCTATCCGTTTTTTTTATATTATAATAACTTGGGAGACAATCCGCGTCTCGGAATATTGTCTTATATTTGCAACAGATAAAACAAATTCTACAATATTCTAATGAATAACAATAAATCTTCTATGAGACATTACGAGGGCAAAACGAAGGAGGAACTTTTAAAAATAATCGAACAATTAGAAGAGAAGATAGATTTTCTTTCCTCCCATCTTTCGCCTCCTTCCCAAGAGCGTTTTCGCGATAAATACAGCACCCGGATATTGGATGCCCTCCCCGATATGCTCACCGTCTTCGACCATGATGCCAATATTATAGAGCTTGCTTCTTCGCCGGCAACCAACCACGTAGAAGGTATCAATGCCAGTAATATCACCACCACTAACGTAAAAGATATTCTGCCGGAAGAAGCTTATGAGAGTGTCCGCAAGAATATGGATAAAGTGATCCTCACGGGAGAAAGTTCCACAGCCAGACATGACCTGATGTTGGACGGTGTTTTACATCACTACGAAAACCGCATCTTTCCGTTGGATAATAAATATCTGTTGTGTATGTGCCGTGATATATCCCAACAATGGGAAGCAGAACAGACGAACGCGCAACAACAGAAAGAGTTGAAGGCCGCCAGAGTCAAGGCAGAAGAGTCGGATCGGCTGAAATCTGCTTTTCTTGCAAACATGAGCCATGAAATACGCACTCCGCTCAATGCGATTGTCGGATTCTCCAAACTAATCACTTTCGCAACATCTACGGAAGAGAAGAATCAATATGCGGAAATCATCGAACGAAATTCGGAAATGTTACTGAATCTATTCAACGATATTCTGGATCTGTCCTCACTGGAGGCCGACTCTTTAAAATTCAACATCCGTCCGATCAAGTTAACAGATATCTGTCTGCAACTGAAGCAACAGTTTTGCCATAAGACGCAAAACGGAGTCAAACTTATTTTAGATGATGTAGATGCGGACATGTATGCCTCCGGTGACTGGAATCGTATTATACAAATTATAAGTAACTTACTTAGTAACGCCACAAAGTTTACCCCCAAAGGAGAAATCCATTTCGGGTATCGGGAAAAAGAGGATTTTGTAGAGTTCTACGTGAAAGATAGCGGCATCGGTATTCCGGCAGAAAGAGTTGCCACTATTTTCCGCCGCTTTGGAAAGGTCAACGATTTTGTTCAGGGAACCGGATTGGGGCTGACTCTTTGCAGAATGTTAGTAGAAAAAATGGGAGGACGTATCTGGCTGCGCTCCCAGGAGGGGCAGGGAAGCAGGTTCTATTTCACTCTCCCTTTGATTCGCCAATAAATGTGTCAGTCGAGGTTACAAATACCTGTATCCGAGGATGACACTTATATGACTATTTACAATTAGATACAGAAAACGCGGCCTGTCGATGACAAAGCCGCGTTTTCTGTATTATCTATATTTGAAAAATATTTCTTTATTTCTTAGCAACCGGGGCACTAAGCATTTCTTTGTATTTCACCGGATCATTCAGTATTTTCATCGCTTCCTTCAAACCGTCATCATCCTTCAACTGCTGGATGATATTACCCCGTTGATAATAGTAACGTTTGATAATTTCAGTAGCAATCATTTTCTTTATGTCGGTAGAGAAATAATCCAAGTCACGGTCGAGATTATGGTTCAACTTCTTCTCTAGCACTTTGAATTCCTCTGAAGCGTCATCCATATATCCTTCAAACTCGGCAGCTTCTTTCAACGTTTTCAGAATCTTCTCACTCTGTTGGTCATACTTGAAGTCGGCTTTCTTCACCAATGCTTTAAAATCATTATAATCAGCATCTGTCACCTCAAACTTCTCCGGAGCAACGATAGTGGGATGTTTCAAACAATACTGCGTTGCATAATCGAAGATTAGATTATCACGTACCAAATAGAAAAGGATATTCGGTAATTTCTCTTGTTTGATCGTAATATCCGGCATTACACCACCTCCATCACGGACTTCACGTCCGGCAGCCGTATAGAATACCTTAGTTAAACTGTCGGGAATAGTGCCGACACTTCCGTCTTCATTGCGATGTTTGTAATCAATAGCCTGCACGCAACGGCCGCTCGGAATATAATATTTGGAGGTAGTCACTTTCATCGTTCCGCCATAAGGCAAAGAACGGGGAACCTGTACCAGCCCTTTTCCAAAAGTACGGTTACCAACGATCACAGCACGGTCGAGATCCTGCAAAGAACCTGATAAGATTTCAGAAGCAGAAGCCGTTCCGCTATTTACCAGTACGGCAATCGGAATATCCAAATCCAACGGTTCGCGCAACGTTTTATAAGTGTTACTGGCCTGTTTGATTTTTCCTTTGGTCGTCACAATCACTTTTCCACGCGGCAAGAAATAATTCGCAATTTCTACTGCTTCATCCAACAGTCCGCCGCCATTACTACGAAGGTCTATCACCAATGAAGTAGCTCCCTGTTTCTTCAAATCCAGAAACGCTTTCTTAAATTCTTTGGAAGGATTGCCGGAAAAAGTACTAAGGCCGATGTAACCTATATTGTTATCCAATACGGCAGTATAAGGTATTGCCGGATTCTGAATAGACTCACGCACAATTGTGAACTCCATCGGCGTACGTCCGCCTTTCACATTCGGACGCTCAATCTTCAACTTAAAACTGGTCCCTGCCTGCCCACGCAACATCTGGCTGACTTCCGCATTATTCTTACCGGCAAGGTCTTTTCCGTCAATCTCCATCAGGATATCTCCCGCTTTCAGTCCGGCTTTTGCAGCAGGTGTTCCCTCAAAAGGTTCAGAAATCATCGAACGCTTTAGTTTCGTATTATAAGCAATGTAAGAACCTATACCACCGAATGATCCTTTAATCATCTGTTCCAACTCACTCTGATCTTCTTCCGGATAATATTCCGTATAAGGGTCCAAGGTGTAAAGCATATTATCGATCCCTTCCCGAATCGTTTTATTCGGATCGATGGTATCTACATAGAACATATCCAGTTCTTTCACAATCGCGTTAAATATATCCAGATTCTTTGCAATCTGGAAATTACGGTCGTCTCCGCTCTTGAAACTAAAGAAAGCAACTGTGGCTATCACCGCTACTGCAACAATAGCTATTCGCCTGTTCAGCAATTTTTTCATACCTCTTTTTAATCTAAATGAGTCGTAAAAGTAGCTTAATCCTTTGTTATTCTGCCAGAATCCTGTTAATATTTAACTTAATTTCATCCCAGCGTTCCTGTGGCATCGTTGTTCCGATTACCTGAATAACATTTCCCGAGAGAATAGAACCTATTTTTGCACATTTATCCAACGAGTATCCACAGGTCAATCCATATAAGAATCCGGAAGCGAAATAGTCACCAGCACCGGTAGTATCCACCACTTTCTGAACCGGAATGGCCGAAACCTTTATTTCCTCTGTTCCTTTGCGGATATAAGAACCGCTTGCTCCGACTTTTACAATAGCAATACTGCATTTCTTGGCAATCACTCCCAAAGCTTCCTCCGGCTCCTTGCCGGTAAAGGCTTTCGCTTCTTCTTCGTTTGCAAAGACGATGTCGACATATTTGTTTATTAATAAAGAGAAGAACTCCAGATCATTGGCCACAATATTATAACTAGCCATATCCAGACAAATCTGCAAACCTGCTTCCTTAGCCAGTTCAATGGCATGAAGAATCATTTCATGATCCTGAACGAGGTAGCCTTCTATAAATAGGTACGCGTAACCTTTAAACATATCCAGCGTCAGTTCTTCCGCTCTCAAAGAAGCGGCTGCTCCCAGATAGGTTCCGAAAGTGCGCTCTCCATCCGGTGAAATAAAAGTGG
>CAUHML010000240.1 GCA_959606905.1 uncultured Bacteroides sp.
AGTATTTATCTTGGCACACGTAAAAACAATTCGAAATTGCTATGAAAAAGGAAAAGATTCATTTGGAGTATTTGTTGAATGCAACATCTAAAAATATTCTTTGGGGAGCTATTAGCACACCGACCGGGTTGGAGGACTGGTTTGCAGACAAAGTTATTTCTGACGATAAAATAGTAGAGTTTCATTGGGGGAAGACAGAACAGAGGAAAGCAGAGATTATTGCCATTCGCTCTTTCTCTTTTATCCGCTTCCGTTGGCAGGATGATGAAAACGAACGCGATTATTTTGAAATCAAGATGACTTATAATGAGCTGACTAGTGATTATGTGCTGGAAATTACTGATTTCGCAGAGCCGGATGAAGTGGATGATATGAAAGAATTGTGGGAGTCACAAGTAGCTAAATTAAGAAGAACTTGTGGTTTTTAGTTAACTTTCAACTAAAAATTTTCGATGCTCCTTTTTTTGTGCTAATTTTGCATCCTAATTGCACGAACCTATTAAGATGCTACGCATAAAGAAATTAGATATATTCATCGTAAAGAGTTTTTTGATGCTCTTTATTGGTACATTCTTCATCTGTCTGTTCATATTCATGATGCAGTTCCTGTGGAGATATGTAGACGAATTGGTCGGAAAGGGATTGGAGATGAGCGTAATGGCTCAATTCTTCTTTTATTCCGCGTTAACATTAGTGCCGGTATCGTTGCCATTGGCAGTGCTACTGGCTTCTTTGATTACTTTCGGTAACTTTGGCGAGCGTTATGAATTGCTTGCGATGAAAGCCGCAGGTATTTCTCTCCTTAAAATCATGCGTCCGCTTGCTTTCTTCGTTTGCGGGCTTGTCGGTGTCTCATTCTATTTCCAAAATGTAGTAGGTCCTATCGCCCAAGCTAAATTGGGAACCCTGATCCTTTCGATGAAACAAAAATCTCCGGAGTTGGACATTCCGGAAGGAGTTTTCTATTCTGAAATCAAGGACTATAATTTAAAGGTAGCTAAGAAGAACCGGAAGACCGGTATGCTATATGATGTGCTGATTTATAGTATGAAAGATGGCTTTGAGAAAGCACGTATTATATATGCTGATTCCGGGCGTTTGGAGATGACCGCGGATAAACAGCATCTTTGGCTGCATTTGTATAGCGGAGATTTATTTGAGAATCTGAAAGCTCAAAGTATGAAATCGGAGAATGTACCTTACCGACGCGAGGAATTTAGGGAAAAACATACCATTATTGAGTTTAATTCCGATTTCAATATGGTTGACGGTGAGATTATGGGTAAACAGTCCAGTGCTAAGGACATGGCGCAGTTGCAGAGTTCCATTGACTCGATGACGGTTGTGGGAGACAGTATCGGACGACAGTATTACAGGGAAGTGGCAGAAGGAAATTTCCGTCCTTCTTATGGATTGACAAAAGAAGATACGGTCAAAATAGAAAAGGCGGATATTCATGAATATAATGTAGACAGCCTTTACGAAGTAGCCTCTTTAACGCAGAAACAGAAGGTGATTTCTTCTGCTGTCAGTCGTGCGGAGAACGTGGCTAACGATCTTGGGTTCAAGAAATTCACGATGGAGAACAATGATTATAGTATTCGAAAACATAAGACGGAATGGCATAAGAAGATAACAATTTCACTTTCTTGTCTGCTGTTCTTCTTTATCGGAGCTCCGTTGGGCGGTATTATCCGTAAAGGAGGTCTGGGAATGCCGGTCATCGTATCAGTGTTGGTGTTTATCATTTATTATATCATTGATAATACAGGATATAAAATGGCCCGCGACGGTAAGTGGATTGTTTGGATGGGGATGTGGACAAGTAGCGCAGTCCTTGCCCCGTTAGGAATCTTCCTTACTTATAAATCGAATAAAGACTCTGTGGTGCTTAATGCAGATGCTTATATCAACTGGTTTAAAAAGATTGTGGGAATTCGTAGTGTGCGTCATATATTTAAGAAAGAAGTGATTATTCATGATCCTGATTACGCACGTCTGACGGGTGATTTGGAACAACTTTCGGCAGAGTGTAAAGCGTATGCCGCCAGGAAACGATTGGAAAAAGCACCGAATTACTTTAAGTTGTGGATGGCGAGTGAGGATGATAACGAGGTGATGGCAATCAATGAAAAGCTGGAAGCGTTGGTTGAAGAAATGTCCAATACGAAATCTGCCACTTTGATCGGTGCATTAAACAATTATCCGGTTATTTCCGTTTCTGCTCATGTGCGCCCGTTCCATATATATTGGTTGAATCTGGTGGCCGGAGTCATTTTCCCTATCGGTTTATTTTTCTATTTCCGCATCTGGGCGTTCCGCGTTCGTCTGGCTAAGGATATGGAACGGATTATAAAGAACAATGAACAAATTCAATTCATCATACAGAAAATCAATAAATAAGTGTTATGAAAGAGACTATTAAAATGGATAGAATAGAAGATGCGATTGCCGACTTTAAAGAAGGCAAGTTTGTCATAGTAGTGGATGATGAAGACCGCGAAAACGAAGGCGACTTGATTATTGCAGCTGAAAAGATAACTCCCGAAAAAGTAAATTTCATGTTGAAACATGCACGTGGCGTACTTTGTGCACCTGTCACAGTGTCTCGTTGCAAGGAGTTGGATTTACCGCATCAGGTAAGTGATAATACTTCCGTGTTGGGAACTCCTTTTACGGTTACTATTGACAAATTGGAAGGCTGTACAACAGGTGTTTCCGCTTCCGACCGTGCCGCTACTATTCAGGCGTTGGCCGATCCGACTTCTACACCGGCTACTTTCGGGCGTCCCGGACACATCAATCCGTTGTACGCGCAAGAAAAAGGAGTACTTCGCCGTGCCGGACATACAGAAGCTACGATTGATATGGCTCGTCTGGCAGGACTTTACCCCGCAGGTGCCTTGATGGAAATCATGAGTGAAGACGGAACAATGGCACGTTTGCCCGAACTCCGTCAGATGGCAGACGAACACGGACTGAAGCTGATTTCTATCCATGACCTGATCGTTTATCGCCTGAAACAGGAATCCATTGTAGAAAAAGGAGTAGAAGTAAATATGCCTACCGAACACGGAAAGTTCCGTCTGATTCCTTTCCGCCAGAAATCAAACGGATTGGAGCACATGGCTATATTTAAAGGAACATGGAGTGAAGACGAACCGATCTTGGTACGCGTCCATTCCTCTTGCGCTACTGGAGATATCCTTGGCTCACAACGTTGTGACTGTGGCGAGCAGCTGCATAAAGCGATGGAAATGATCGAAAAAGAAGGAAAAGGCGTGGTGGTTTACCTCAATCAGGAAGGACGTGGCATCGGTCTGATGGAAAAGATGAAAGCATATAAGTTGCAGGAAGACGGTATGGATACCGTTGACGCGAATATTTGTTTGGGACACCTTGCCGACGAACGTGATTATGGAGTAGGCGCACAAATCCTTCGTGAACTGGGAGTACACAAAATGAGACTTTTGACAAATAATCCGGTGAAACGTGTTGGTTTGGAAGCATACGGATTGGAGATAGTAGAAAATGTACCTGTTGAAACAGTTCCTAATCCGTATAATGAACGATACTTGAGAACAAAGAAAGAAAGAATGGGGCATACTTTACATTTTAATAAGTAAATTGCCAATTTGTTTTCATATATCAAATATTATCGCTTATTTTGCAACGATTTTCACTCAACAACAATAAAATAGATACAAAATGAATCAATTATCAGATCGTTTGAACAGCTTGTCGCCATCGGCGACGCTTGCCATGTCGCAAAAGAGCAACGAGCTCAAGGCACAGGGTGTTGATGTTATTAACTTAAGTGTAGGAGAACCGGATTTTAATACTCCTGACCACATCAAAGAAGCTGCGAAAAAAGCCATAGATGATAACTTTTCTCGTTACTCTCCGGTACCGGGTTATCCGGCTTTGCGCAATGCTATTGTTGAGAAACTGAAAAAAGAAAACGGTCTGGAATATACAGCCGCTCAAATTTCGTGTGCCAATGGTGCCAAACAATCTGTTTGTAATACCATCCTTGTATTGGTAAATCCGGGTGACGAAGTCATCGTGCCGGCTCCTTATTGGGTAAGCTACCCGGAAATGGTGAAAATGGCAGAAGGTACTCCCGTAATTGTTT
>CAUHML010000241.1 GCA_959606905.1 uncultured Bacteroides sp.
ATGAAAGTAGTACTTCTTGCAGGAGGTTTCGGTTCTCGTATATCTGAGGAATCTCAGTTCAAGCCGAAGCCAATGATTGAGATTGGTGGTATGCCAATCTTGTGGCACATTATGAAAGAGTATGCCTATTATGGTTATACCGAGTTTATCATTTGCGCCGGTTATAAACAGGAATATATTAAGGAGTGGTTCGCCAACTATTTCCTTCATAACTCTGATGTGACTTTCGACTATCGTGGTGGCAACAACGAAATGACCGTTCATCAAACTAATATGGAGCCTTGGAAAGTCACAGTCGTTGATACGGGCTACAACACTATGACTGGAGGTCGTATTAAGCGTATCCAGAGATATATAGAGAATGAGACTTTCTTGATGACATACGGCGATGGTGTTTGTGATGTAGAAATTGATAAATTGGTGGAGTTTCATAAGAGCCATGGCAAGCTTGCGACCCTTACGGCCGTCAAGATAGCACAAGATAAAGGAGTCTTAGATATTACTAAAGATCAAGCCGTAAGGGCTTTTCGGGAAAAGAACGCCTCTGATGGCGCTCCTATTAATGCCGGCTACATGGTGTTGGAACCCGAGGTTTTTGATATGCTGGAAGGGGGTGACTCTTGTGTCTTCGAAAAGACCGCACTAGTCAAGTTGGCGCAAGAGGGTCAGTTGATGTCTTACATCCATACTGGTTTTTGGCAGTGCATGGATAATATACGTGAGAAATCTATGCTTGAAAAACTGCTTGCCGAGGATAAAGCTCCTTGGAAGCGTTGGGAGCGCTCTGTTCCGGAAATACCAGATTACGCAAAATAATAAGTTATCATACGAATGGGAAATATATTGGATTTTTATAAAGGCAAGAGGATTTTCCTTACAGGCCATACCGGCTTTAAGGGCTCTTGGATGTGTAGGATGCTCGCTAATGCCGGAGCGATCGTTACAGGATATTCACTGAAAGCCCCAACAGAACCATCGCTATTTCGAATTGCCAATATTGAAGATGACATACATTCCGTGATTGGCGATATACGAGATTATACCTCTCTAAAGAAGGCTTTTGATGAGTCTCAACCAGAAATTGTACTGCATCTTGCCGCTCAGCCCATTGTTAGAGATTCTTATAAAGATCCTGCCTATACCTACGAGACAAACGTGATGGGTACCGTGAATATTCTTGAGTGTGTTCGCAATAATTGTTGTGTGAAGTCTTTCTTGAATGTCACTACGGATAAAGTGTATTTGAATAGGGAGTGGAGTTGGGGCTATAGGGAGAATGAGGAATTGGATGGGTATGATCCTTATTCAAATTCCAAATCCTGTTCGGAGCTGGTGACTCATAGCTACAAGCGTTCTTTCTTCACAAATATTGATGGTCTGCCTATTATTCCTATTTCTACTGCTAGAGCGGGTAATGTGATAGGTGGTGGAGATTTCGCCAATGATAGAATAGTACCTGATTGTATCCGTGCGGCTGTAAAACATGAGGATATTGTTGTGCGTAATCCATACTCTACCCGTCCTTATCAACATGTTCTAGAACCTTTGTATGCTTACCTGCTGATAGCGATGAAGCAATATGAGGATATCGGTTTTGCGGATTATTATAATGTAGGTCCCGATGATGTGGATTGTTTTCAAACAGGCGCTCTTGTTGAGCTATTTGTGAACAAGTGGGGCGAAGGTATGAGGTGGGTGAACAAGTATGACGGTGGTCCTCACGAGGCTAATTTCTTGAAGCTTGATTGCTCTAAATTGAAAAAGACTTTTGGATGGAGCCCTCGATGGAATCTGGATGAGGCAATGGAAAAGATTGTTGAATGGAGTAAGGTTTGGCTAGCAGGTGGGGATGTTCGTGTTTGTATGGATAAACAGATAAATGAATTTTTAAACGTATAACGATAATATGAAGAACGTAATCGTCACAGGGGGCAATGGTTTTATAGGTAGTTCACTTATAAAGAAATTGATAGAAAAAGGTACTAGGGTTGTTGCTGTTGATATTACCTTTCATGGCAATCGTTTGCCTGATTCAAATCTTATTACGAGGATAGAATCAGGGGTGAATACATCTCTAGTCGAAAGACTGCCAGTAATTGAATATGACTCTTTCTATCATTTTGCGTGGAAAGGTGTAAATGGGGCTGATAAAGCAGATCCTACGGTTCAATTATCAAATATTCAGATGGCAGTAGATTGCGCTAATATTTGCAAGAGGTTAAATGTGAAAAAATTTCTTTGTGCGGGTACTGTAGCGGAGAACGTTGCATTTAGTTTGTCGCATCTGAAAAAAACGACTGGTGGAATGATGTATGGTGTGGCTAAGCATGCTTGCAGAATAATTTTGGAAGATTATTGCAAGAATATCGCTCAACAGTTTGTGTGGATGCAGTTCTCAAATATATACGGTGTAGGTAATAAAACGGGCAATTTGGTTAGTTATACGTTAGGTGAGTTGATGGCTGGTAAAGAAGCAGCATTTGGTCCTGCTTTACAACCATATGATTTTATTTATGTGGATGATCTTATAGAAGCTGTATATCGTCTAGGCTTTAAGGAAACTAATAAGCCATTCTATTATATAGGCTCTGGCAATCCTAAAGTCTTGAAAGATTATCTTATTCGTATAGGAGAACTAGTTGGTTGCGCAGATAAGGTAGGGATAGGAGTCCGTGAAGATGATGGTGTAAAGTATACAATGGATATGTTTGACAATAGTAACTTGGTTAGTACTATTGGAGAATATGCGTCTATAGACTTTGATAAAGGCATTAATAAAACTATTAATTGGCTTAAAAACTCTTTGATGTTATAGCGGAATTAGTCATGATACAGAAATTTGAATTCAAGGGACTTGATATGAAGGGGGCATATGAGATAACTCCCTTCTATGCCACAGACGAACGTGGTGGCTTTATAAAGGATTACAATATTGATGCATTTAAGCAAAATGGTATAGATCATGAACTTAAAGAGGTGTTCTATACCATTAGTAAAAAGGGTGTAATTCGTGCGATGCACTTCCAGCTTGTTAAACAGCAAGCCAAGCTTGTTCGTTGTATAAGTGGCCATGTGTATGACGTAATCATAGATCTTCGCCCTGATTCGCCAACATTTGGTAAATGGCAAGGTTTTGATCTGACCGGAGAGAATCAGAAGGCTCTATACATACCTCAGTATTTTGGCCACGGCTATTTGGTGCTGGAGGATTCTGTCGTTAGCTATAAATGTGGTGAGGTGTTTTATGGTGAAGGTGATGCCGGCATAATGTATAATGATCCGGATATGGCTATAGAGTGGCCTTTCGATAAGATTGGCGGTATTGAGAAATTGATCATTTCTGACAAGGATAAAAACTTGATGAGTTTGAAGGAATATATAGAAAAAGTACAATAGCTGATGGATAAGCGACTTTCTATTTATGTTAGTTCTCCTGATTCGTATTCTGATGTGCTTGCCGTATTTTTAAAAGGGTATCGGAGATATTGGAGTGATTGTCCCTATGAGTTTATTCTAACCACCAATACCAAATCGTATGAAGGTATTACTTGTATATGCAATAATAAGCAAAATGATACTTGGGTTGAGCGTACTATAGCGGCTTTGCCAGTTATAAAATCGAAGTATGTAATGTTGATGTGTGATGACATTATCTTGAGCGACAATGTTGACAATTCATTAATAGAGCGGTTACTTGACTATATGGATAACCACGAGATAAGGTATTGTAATTTAGGCCCTACTCCTAAAGGATCTAAAATTGAATCTTTCCCTTTATTGCGTAGTGTCAATAAGCAAATCCCCTATGCTATCAATCTTCAATTTGGAATATTTCGAAAGGATCTTTTTGTTGAGCTGTTAGGCGATGGCTCTCTTAGTGCATGGGATATTGAAAACTCAATAAATGAACAAGCCGCTGTTGCTCCATCAGAGGATTATAAAGATGTGGTGGCAGTTTCAGAATATATCTTGCCATATATACATGGAGTATATAAAGGTAAATGGATTAGGTATGCTGTTGAAAATTTGAGTAGATTGAGCTTGTATATAGATTCTGGTAGAGGCGTTGTTCCTCTCTCTCAACAGATAAAGATTGATATGACTAATTGGCTTCAGTGGAAAATATCACCTA
>CAUHML010000242.1 GCA_959606905.1 uncultured Bacteroides sp.
TAAAACGACAAAATCAGATATTACGGCTGATGAATCTGGTTCCTAAATTCCCACCGGAAGAGAAGGCCGTTGAAAAGAAAAAAAGCAAAAAAAAGAAAAGCAAATAACAAGAAAGAATTTATAACCTAGTTTAATTTACGATTAGACGAATAGGTGATTTACGATTAGACAATTTACGATGTACGATTGAAATAACTTTTGGAATTATAAGTACTTATCTTTGCATAAGTATCTCCTCATTCACAATTCAAATTTCAATCGTACATCGTAAATCGTTTAATCGTAAATAAAATTAGGTTATAAAAAAGGAAGGAGCAATGAGAATCTATCTCTTTGCTCCTTCTGCTAATAAGCTTGTTTGTATGCGCTATCCTCATTTATACAAAATCTTTCAATTCCTGTTGTAAACGTTGACGTGTGAAGAATATGCGGCTCTTCACTGTGCCTAATGGTAATCCTAATTTCTCTGCGATTTCGCGGTATTTAAAACCAGATACGTGCATAGAGAAAGGAATCTTATACTCCCGGGGGAGTGCGTTGACGATACGGTGCATTTCTTTCAGGTCGTAAGCACCTTCTGTACTCTCAAATCCTGAATCTTGTGGCAGATTTAAGTGATAATAATTATCGGTTGTGTCAACAAAAGTTTGATCGCGTACTACTTTACGGTAGTTATTTATAAAGATGTTACGCATAATAGTGTACATCCATCCTTTGAAATTTGTGTCCGGAACATATTTTTCTTCATTATCTAATGCTTTTAAAGATGTTTCCTGCAATAAGTCATTTGCTTCTTCACGGTTGGCCGTCAATTTATAAGCAAAACGAAGCAACTCTTCCTGTACTCCAATTAAATCTTTTCTGAAACTTAAACTTTTCATACTTTAATGGTTTTATGGTTAATATTCGTTTTTCTCGATGTTTGCAAGTTTAAAGGTATTTTGCTTATCAAGCAGGGTAGGATCCGTTATTTTTTAGGGTGAAATTCTATCAATTGACAGATTTTGGGTGCTTTCTGACAGTTTTTAGGTGGTATTAGCGAAATTTACCCCCTACTACTTGGTTAAAAGAACCAAATAGATTACTTTTGATTTTATATTATTAAATAAAACAAAAAGCTATGACCATACTTATTATTGTAGGGATTATTGTATTGCTGGGCATCTTCTTTGCTTCCATGTACAACTCATTAGTGAAATTGAGAAACAATCGTGAAAATGCGTTCGCCGACATCGATGTACAGTTGAAACAACGCCATGATCTCATTCCCCAACTGGTAGACACCGTGAAAGGATATGCCGCACATGAAAAGGAAACGCTCGACCGGGTGATTCAGGCACGTAACGGTGCAGTGGGCGCAAAAACGATTGATGATAAGATAGCTGCCGAAAACCAGTTAAGCTCTGCTCTTGCAGGATTGAAAATCACTCTCGAGGCTTATCCCGATTTGAAAGCTAATCAGAATTTCCTGCAATTACAGGAAGAAATTGCTGATGTAGAGAATAAACTGGCTGCTGTCCGCCGTTACTTCAACTCGGCAACTAAAGAATATAATAACGCCGTACAGACATTCCCATCGAATATAGTAGCAGGAATGACCGGATTCCAAAGAGAAATCATGTTCGACCTGGGGAAGAATGAACGTGCGAATCTGGATCAGGCACCTAAAATAAGTTTCTAAACTCTTTATTCACACCGTCCACTCAATTACAAAAGTTGAACACGCATGCAATACGTCGGAATCCAAACACAGCAGAGCCGGAATAATCTGCGCTCTGCGTTTCTACTGTTCCTGTTTCCCTGTCTCGTGGCAGCACTCCTCTATTTATCCTGCTACCTGTTGGTTCTTTTTGGATACGGAAAGAGTATGGAAATAGAAATAATGCCAATGGTCAATCATTTCTTTCTCTCTTCGTTGCCATACACCATGGGGATCGTAATCATCTGGTTTCTGATTGCCTACTGGGCCAACACAAGCATTATCAATTCTGCCACCGGTTCCAAACCGCTGGATCGTATAGAGAATAAGCGCGTTTACAACCTGGTAGAAAACCTATGTATGTCGCAAGGCATGAAGATGCCGAAAATCAATATCATCTATGACAGTTCTCTGAATGCATTTGCAAGCGGCATCAATGAACGTACATACACTGTTACCCTCTCGGAAGGTATCATCAAAAAACTGAATGATGAAGAACTGGAAGCAGTGATTGCGCATGAGCTAAGTCATATCCGCAACCGTGACGTGCGCTTGCTGATAATATCCATCGTCTTTGTCGGTATCTTTTCCATGCTGACAGAAATCACCCTATATACCATCACACACATACGTGTACGCAGCAACAGCAAAGGTAGTGGCGGCATTTTTCTTTTCATTCTACTCGCTTTAGTGATAGCCGCCATCGGTTATCTTTTCTCAAGCCTGATGCGTTTTGCCATTTCACGCAAACGCGAATACATGGCAGACGCGGGATCGGCAGAAATGACAAAGAATCCGTTGGCACTGGCCAGCGCTCTCCGCAAAATATCAGCAGATCCTGCTATCGAGGCAGTAGAGAGGAAAGACGTGGCGCAATTATTTATACAGAATCCTAAAAAGAAATCGAAAAGCATATTCAGCGGAATCAACGGATTGTTTGCCACTCATCCTCCCATTGAAAAACGAATTGAAATACTGGAACAGTTCTAAAAGCCTGTTCTAATTTTCTTCCCAAGCGTTTTTATTCAAAAGTTGATTATGCCCTTAATTGGTCTAAACTTATAAATAACAGGGATTTCTGTTTAATTTTCATTAAAGGAAACAGAACTATCCCTGTCTTTTTCTTATATTTGGTTGTTATACATATATACATCAACCTAAATACAACTGATATGAGAACGAAGAAACAAATCTTTATGCTGTTACTAGCCTTGCTAGTGGGCATCCCTACCCTTTCGGCTCAAAGTAAAAAGGAAAAGAAAGAACAGAAGAAAGAAGCCGTAAAGAAGCTGATTGAATCTGAAAACTACAAGATAGATGTCAACACCGCCATGCCGATGCGCGGACGCTCCATCCCTTTGACATCTTCCTACTCACTGGAAATCAGAAACGATTCGGTCATTTCTTATCTGCCTTATTATGGACGGGCTTACAGCATCCCCTATGGCGGAGGCGACGGGCTAAATTTTAAAGCTGTGCTCAAAGAATACAGTATGGAAATGGATAAGAAAGGAAATGCCGTCATCGAGTTTATCGCACGCAATCCCGAAGACAGGTATGAATACAGAGTCAAAGTATTCCCCAATGGTTCGGCAAGCATTGATGTCAATATGCAAAACCGTCAGTCCATTAGTTTTCAGGGGGAGCTGTATATAAAGGAAGAAAAGTAAGAAACAAAAAACAAGTAAGAAGAACGGACTGAATAATTTTGTATTATTAGGCGTGGATTGCACGGATTACACGGTTGTTAGAATGATGATTACCATACAGCAACCGTGTAATCCGTGCCTAATTTTATAATATAAACTATTAATTCTTAGCTATCCGATAGAAACAATATGAACACATTCACTCGGGCAATATCTTTTTTATTCTTCCGGCTCTTCCCCACCTTTTAATATAGGCAGGCAAATGTGATATTTCACAGCTAAGATGCGAGTCAGAAATACGGCTGATCCGCCAATCAACTGACAAGCGTAGGACTCCATACCTGCGAGATCGCAAATCCAATATGCAATACCGCCTACGACGCAAGCCATTGCGTAAATCTCCTTTCGGAAGATAAGAGGTATTTCATTGATAAATACGTCACGAATCACCCCACCGGCTGCTCCCGTAATGCTACCCATGATAATCGCCACCCAAAAAGGATACCCCAGAGCAATGCTCTTGCCTACACCTACCACGGTAAACAGTGCCAGACCGATGGTATCGAAAATGAAGAAAGTATTATTGAGCCGGATGAGCCAGCGTCCGAAACAGATGACCCATAACAAAGCCAGTCCTGTACAAATCAGATAGATAGGGTCAGTCATCCATCCCGGTGTCACGTCGAGCAGTACATCACGGATGGTACCGCCGCCGATAGCCGTAGCAAGTCCTACCACATAAGCGCCGAACCAGTCGAAACGTTTCGCCGAAGCTAG
>CAUHML010000243.1 GCA_959606905.1 uncultured Bacteroides sp.
CATCAATAGTATTAGTTTGAAACAAAAGAATTTCTTATATAGGCTAACACATCACTCCAAAGAAGGTATGAGTCCATTTTTCATTTTTTAGAAAAAAAATAGATGCAAGTGTATTCACTCACATCTATTCCACTTTTCTTCTATAACCCTCGTTATTTAGAAGTTACTTCAAATACACCTTCTTCTATTTCCGTAAAAACAATATTCGAAACGGCTTCCAAATCATAGAGCACATCTGATGCATTGACTTTTCCTGTTGACAGAGTAAACCTGTTCTTCAATACCGCAGAATCTTTCACTATGAAATGAACATCATAATGTCTTTCCATTACCTTTATAATTTCACCGAGTGGAGTCAGATAAAAATTAAGGCTGTTGACACGCCATGCCGAAATCTGTTCCATATTATCCGGACGGGAGATCAGGCATTTCCCCGACTGACGGTTATATTCCGCACTCTCCCCCGGAACAAGTCTGTACTCCTTCGCATTATGATCTCTGAAAAGAATTCCTCCTTCATCCAAGGTTATCCAAATATTGGGTTCGGCGGAATATGCCTTTACATTGAATTTTGTTCCAGTTACTCTCACTTCCACCCCTTGCAAATCCACCTTAAAAGGGCGGTTCTCATCTTTGGCAACATTGAAATACCCTTCTCCCCAAAGCTCCACCGTACGATTGAACAATCCAAACTGCTTGGGATACCTCAAGCGAGAATCCGAGTTCAAATGTACAATACTGCCATCCTGTAAAATCACCCGGATCTGTTCACCATAAGGAACATTTATGTCAGCATATTCCGGTTCAGAGAAAATGCCCGTCCGGTTTGCCAAAAAAAACAAGGAAACACTTAAAAAAACAAACGGTAACAGCACAGCCGCCACCCACATCCATCTGCGACCAACCGGGCGTTGTCCGCGCTCACATTTTATCTCATTCATAAAACGCACTTTCATCTTTACTTCAGGTATGGAATGCGGGTCAATACTTTCCGGCATCTCTTCCGACAACATCCCGATTTCCCAGTCAAAGCGTTCCGACAAATACTTATTACCTTCTTCCGTAGCAAACCAACCAGCTACTTTCCGAGCTTCTTCAGGAGAGGCTTTGTTGTCAAGCACTTTAGCTATCACCGACTCATCTATCTTCATAATCTATTTTTTTGTATATTTATAATAACACCTCATCACAACAAAAGTATGAGTACATTTCAGACTATTAAATTAATCCATATCACAGGAAACCATATAATTAAAGACTCTATCTCGTTACGGAGGGCTTTTATAGCCTGTGTGTAATGGGATTTCACAGTAGGAACAGTTATCCCCATCCTGTCGGCTATTTCCTGATTGGATAATCCATATTCTATTTTCAACAAGCAGATTTTTTGTTTCTGAGGAGGAAGCTTATCTATAGCAACCCGCAGGAATTTTCCGAGTTCACCATTTTCAAATTGTGTCAAAAAGTCGTCTTCATCTTCATCATTCACTTGTTGGGCCATTTCGTATAGTTTCTCGAAAACCAAACTACGATGCCTCAATTCATTCAGTATATAATTCTTTAAAATAGTAAATAGCAAACTACGGATACCCGACTCAAAGCTAAAATTTGTCCGCTGCTCCCACAATTTCATAAAAAGATACTGAATCGCATCTTCCGCCTCTTCTTCTGACTTCAAAAAACGATAGGCTATGGTATATAATAACCGGTTATAGCGTTCAAAAACAGCGGCAAAGGCATATTCTTTCCCACGGCGAAGATCGTCATATAGTTTCTGATCAAAATCCGGATATTGATTCATAATAAATGCTTTTCCTAGTTTTATTAAAAGGCCGACTTAACGCAAAGATAGTATAATTGAACCTATCTTATCTCAGAATACTCAAAAAATATACATCATTTCGTTTTCTAGTTCTAGAATTCTTTACACAAAATAAGTTATAAAAATCACTTTTTGATACGGAAGAAAAGTGAATAAGACACCGTGATATCTTTTATCTCGGCGTCTTATTAATCACATGCCGGTGTATTATCCCGGATTTGAGATATAAATCCGAATCCCTGCAATGACCCTACTTGAACAAACATTTTACTCCCCAACTCCAGACTCCGAAAGTTACGAATATCCCTTCTTATAAATAACAGTTATCTCTGATATAAAACTTGGACCCGAAAGATTATACATCTTACAAGTGCAACATATATAATGATAACACCTGAAGATTTATAATGTGTCACGGCATCTTCTATCAATTAAAATCATAATTAAACCAATCAAAATAACATTTACCGCCTATTCCCAACGTATTATATGAATACAAGCCCACACGCGCACCTTTCCAATCGCCGAACTTTAACGAATAAGCATCTCCACATAAAATAAAATTACAGTTATCAAAACTATAGAACAACTGGCAGCGATTCTTCTTTGCATCCAACATAACACGTAAATAGATTTTTTTACCGGAAACCATCTTTACTTGCTGAACGTCACCATTTTTTTCTAAATACAGATAATTTTTACCTTCCTCACGACTAATGCCAATTCCGTTATAAAGACTGCCTGTGCAGAACAATCCACCTCTTTGTCCATCAGCCAGCGCTGAAAAATCAAGCAACACAGTGGCTGTGCTTAGATACCCCATACATTTTTGAGTTAACATATTGCGAGATTCTCTTAATGTTGCAGCCTTCAAGGCTTTCAAAGCAAGCCAGCCCCTACGCTCATTTAAACTCCAATGAGTATTCACTGGATTATGATTAAACTGCCATTGCAGCCCTAAAGTGTAAGAATTGAAATCATCAGTCGTTTGAGGGTGAGAAACAAGAACACTTTTGCTTACACCAGGCTTTGTCCAAACCTTTACCGGCTCACCTATCCCATTCATATCCATATCCACCCCTATCACGGGCCAATTCTCCATCCAACAAACAGGCTGCAAATGCACGACACGTCCCAAAGGTTCTGTCAATTGGAAATGAAAAAACCACCATTCTCCTTCAGGCGTATCTACTAAAGCCCCTTGATGAGGACCATTTACAGTAGTGTTTCCCTGTTCCAAGACTACTTTCTTTTCGTATGGTCCATAGATATTTTTTGAACGTAAAATAGTCTGCCATCCTTCGCCTACTCCCCCTTCAGGAATGCTTAGATAATAATAACCATGCCGTTTATAAAATTTAGTTCCCTCAGCTACAGGACCTGTATAAATAATTTTCCCATCATCCAACAAAGTTTTACCATCCGGAGTCATACGATGTAGATAAATAGGACCTGCCCCTAACTGGCTACGCCCCATGTAGGCCTGTCCATCCTCATCCCAAAAAGGACAGGGGTCCTCCCAGCCGCCTATATTCTTCACACAATGCAACGGCGTCCACGGGCCATGAGGATCAGTAGCAGTACTCATCATCAGTCCTTCTCTAGGTGTACAAAAATAAATCCAAAATTTACCATCATGAAAACGGATAGCAGGCGCCCAAGATCCTCCTCCATAATTTTCATTATTATCCCATCCGGGAAAATCAAACCGATTATACACTTGACTGATGATTCTCCAGTTCACCATATCATCTGATTCTAACACCGGCATCCCGATATAATGAAAATCAGAGCAAACCATATAATATTTATCTCCCACTCTAATCACATCAGGATCAGAATAATCTGCATTTAAAATAGGATTTATATAAGTTCCATTACCTTGGTCACCCCAAGAAACAGCTTGTCCTTGTACCTTTTCCGACAAAAACAGCAAAACAAACAGAAAAGCCAAAAAGAAAAATCTCATAGTATCATTCATCATTAAAAAAGAAAATTGCCTTCATCATTCCTAAAGATAAATGATAAAGGCAATACACTAAATTATATACAATCAATCCCAAATCATTCAGCTACAACTTCAATTACGCGACTGTTAAGTTGCTGTGCAGTAAACAAATTCAATCCTACATTCATCAAAAATTCTCCTGAGAAAACCTCACCATTACCTGATAAAGAAGAGTTGGCTCCGGGCATTAAGTTAATTTCTTTCACACGATACATTTTGTCTGCATCAAGCCCCTGCAAACGCACCGGC